>NZ_JBAWTG010000026.1:0-73666 GCF_037106235.1 Methylobacterium nigriterrae
GGTCCCAAACCAGGTGCGCTACCAGACTGCGCTACACCCCGACACCCCGTTAGGGCCTTGTGGCTCTACCGTTTTGCCCGTTTCCGCGCAACCGCCGCGATTGCCCCCAGTCGGAACGCAAAGGAAACAGATGGCACCCGTTGGGACCGGGAGTCCCAACGAAATTCCCAACGGCCCTCCCCTCCGCGCCCGTTCACGCGCCTGCCCCTCGGCCGGCGAGGCATGCGCGTGGGCCTTCCGAGAGCCGTCCGAATAACGAGCGATCATGGGAGAGGACAATGCGAGATTGGAACAAGGAGACCACCGAGCTTGTGCGCGAATGCTTCGCCCGAGCGGCAGCACGGGAGGAGACAAGCCCACGCCTCTTGGATCGTGCGGCCCGCCTACTTAGCGACCTAGAGGCCGAGGTTGCTCGGCTACAGAGCGCCGCTGACGCAGAGGCCGAACGGGAATTCGCGCCGCTTGGGGAGTGGTAGCCCCGTCTCAATAACGGCCTTCACCAGGACGCCGCAGAGCGCGCGAGGCGAGCGCCGCAGGGCCGGCGTCCGAGAACGCTTCCTGAAATCCCGTCCCGAAAACGGCTCTGGTTCTGAGCCCGCCTTGCCGGCCGAGCACCGCTCCCCTGTGGCACCCCAGGCATAGCGACTCGCGCAGGTCCGGCGCTATCCCGGCGCTCCCCTTACGAGCCGCCGGGAATCATGTCAGCCTCAGCCGCCCTTTCGGTCGTGCCTTCCGATGTTCAGGCTTGGCATGAGGCCTTGGTACGCATGAAGCCGACCTCGCCGCCCTGCCCGGGCTTGACGAGCATCGTCTGGGGCAAGGTGCACGAAGCCGCGCTCGACTTCCTCGACCGATTCGGCGGCAAAGCCGTCGCGCATGGCTGGACCGAGCTTCGGCGTGCACCCGAAGCTCGGCACCACGCGGGTGGACTGCTGCGGCGCTCTGGTGCTGAGCGGGTCGAAGGCGACCGGCGTGGCGGCTGACCGGATCAGCCTCGGGCTTGTGACCTACTACCGGAACGTGCCGGGCGCCGGGGTTGGGGTCCAAGTCTGGGATTTCCGATGGTGAGTAGCGACTTCAGGATCCGTTGCAGACCATCGGCGCCGTTTGTACCCTGCCAGGCATGGCCGAAACGTCGCCGCTCGACGCACTTCTGAGCAACGCGATCCGCTTTCTGATCGCGGGCGGGTTGCCGCTCGAGATCGTCGATGAGGCCGGGACGCTGCACTACAGCCTGGAGGGCCGCGAGCTGACTACCGAGGAGATCATCACCGGCGCGTATCTGCTCGGCATGAGCGGCGCGGAGCCTCTGAACTGAGCCATGGCCGAAGCCTCCGCAACAATCGGCGACTTGGTCAAGGCCAAGGCGGTGACTGCCGGGCAAGTTGAGGCTGCGGTGGATGCCTACATGGCGGATCCGACAACGACATTGTTCCAGTTCGCCGATGAATGCGTGCTGGATCTTGCCGCCGCCGTAAAGGCCGATCGGCACGCCTCGGCTGTGCTGCGCGACAAGACGGTGTTCAAGGGCGCAAAGCGCGCCGCGGTGCGCACCGCGATCCTACTGGCTCGGCCGGAGAAGCGGTGAGCCTGCCGGCCGCACGCGGCCCTGCCCGAATCGCAGCTGCGCACTAGCTAGTTCGGTATGGCCCCAAACGAAACCATCGACGAGCTGCTGCGGCAAGGAAGCCTCACTCAGCTGGACGTGGACGCCGCTGTTGACGCAGCTGCGGCCGACCCATCGGTCGGGCGCCTTAACGTAGGGGCGGCGCATGCCTTGAACATGATCGCCTTCCTCCGAAGCCATTCCTTCGTGGCCAAGACGCTGAGAGATCCTGAGGCGAGCGAGGGGCTGAAGAAGGCGGCCCTGCGCAAAGTCATTCTGAAGGCGCGGGTGGAGAAGCGATGAGCCATGCCGACGATCTTCGAGGCGCACAGCCTCGCCATCACGGCGCATGCCGGCCAGATCGACAAGGGCGGCCAGCCCTACATCCGGCATCTTGAGCGGGTGGCGAACGCAGCCGTGGCACGCGCCGGTCACGCACGGGCCGTGGACCGGATCGCGATCGACCCGATGGAGGTGATGCAGGCCGCCATCCTCCACGACGTCCTGGAGGACACGCCGACGACGGCAGAGGGCCTGCGGGCTGCTGGCTTTGCGCCGAGCGTCATCAAGGCGGTTGCGATCCTGACGAAACCCGCCGTGCGCATCCCCTATTCGGATCGGATCACGTCGGTGATCGAGAGCGGCGATCTCGGCGCCATCCTGATCAAGATGTCGGACAATGAGGACAACCTCTGCCCGAGCCGGACCCTGCCCGACGGCGCCGGGCTCCGGGAGCGCTACGCCACGTCGTTCGCCCGTCTGAAGGAAGCCGCAGCTCAGATGGGCTACACCGGCCCATGACCGAATCCCGCCGCTTCCCCACACCCTGGCGTATCGTAGAGCTTGAGGAGCGCGTGAAGGTCAGCGCCGAACCACGATGCAACGCATGTCGCGCGAGGAGGCGCGGAAGTTCGCGGAAGCGTTCGCGCTGCTGCCTGACCTGCGGGAGCAGCTGCGCGAGATGATGGCGGCGGACCAAGCCTAGGAGGGGGCACAAAGGCCCGGCCCGCCAATCCAACCACGACCTTGGGCGGAGCACGGACGAACGCCCGGCCTACAAAATTGGTTGATCCGCGAACATGGGGCACAGGTCGAGGGGCTGCGGCAAACGTAGGATGGCCGCATCAATCGAACGAATGGTCACTCTTTCAGGGCATTGCTTTCTTATAAACTGTGCGGAACAAACCATCAGCCTGTTTATTCATATAAGCAACATCTGCATCGGTGAGACTGCCTGTGCAATGTGCACTAAAATAGTCTTCGTCCACATTAGCCGATGTTCTTGCTGTGAATTTGATCATGACTAGCCTCCAAGCGCAGCCTAGCACACGATCTCTCTGGACTGCGTCCTCGCATCCGTTCGTCAAGCAAGATGACACATTGCGCTGCGCTTCGCGGCCTCCAGCAAGGGCTTCCGGGAAAGAATCTTTGAATTTTCTCTGTGTCTCCTGACAGCGATAATCCGCTTGATCGCAGATCTGCAAATGATCATTTGCCGATTGCGCGAGCGCAACGCCAGATCCAGCAAGAAGAAGGAATGAGGCTGCAGCAACATTTCTCATGGATAGCTCCTATACATTTCAGGCTTACCTTAGTGATACTGACTATGATCAGTAATACATTCTTGATCGAGTCGCGCAAATTTATCCGGATTTTATGACCAACATTACCACCAGTAACCCGATCAAAGGGAAATTGCTATTTCTCGACATAGCGAAATTATTCGAATCCGAGCCATTGATCGCCGAAACGAAGCTACAGAAACTTAGCCGCTCTACGCTCCCGATGATGGTGCGCGTGAATTCTGAGCGCAGAGAGCGGCTCATCTCACGGGGGATTTTAGTTCGAAATTCGCGACATGAAAACCGGTAGCAAAATAATATTTTGGAACCAGCTGAATGTCCGGCGATTATACCTAAGCCGGCATTAGATTTTTTCTTGTTGAATCTCGACGAGAATTTTAGCCGAAGCGCGATTATGTTAGGAGCACGTTGATGAAACGCTCGATGCGCTTTGGGCAGAAAATTCCCACACCTTCAATTTTGCAGATCAAGCACGAGCTTAAGCTGATGGCCGCAACAGATGCTTTAATGGATAGCATAAATTCTAAAACATTTACGCCGATTAATCTCGCAACCGTGATAGTATCACTCAAAAGTTGCCATGATATTTCCGAGGAGAATGCGATGCGAATAATTCATAAATTCGGTTATGATAATGGCTTATTGGAAAGGCCAAGGCAGTCATACCAAGGCATTCATACCAAGGCAGTCATAGCTAGTAACTAATTGGAACGGCAGGGATTGATGAAATGAATATGGATCGGCTTACGAAGGCCCGGCAAAGCGGAAAATCTGACATGGATCTGAAACTGCATGCGGATCAACTTGCTCGTCACCAGGCGGAGCAAGACGAAGCGATCCAGCAGCTCGACAATAAAATCTCTTATCTCAAAACTCTACGCCTGATGCGGGACGCAGAGAAGAGGCTGTAATTGCATTGATTCATAGACTATCGGCTGTCAGCTTGTGTCTCAGCTCGGCAGATCTAAGGTCTACGACCAAATGAGGAGTTCGTCCTGAGCAATCTAACCGGATACGTGCCACTTAGCCTTGAGCCTCTTGCAGACCGGCGGAAGCGTTGGACACAGGAGCGCGCAGAGGCTTGGGCTTCGCACAACGCGGGCCTTCTAGCTCGCGACGAGAAGATGGCTCATCTTAGGACGTTGCGGCTCGCAAAGCTGGCGGCTGATGCAGAAGCTGCTGTTCACTTGGTGTCTGAGTCAAAGTCAAAGATCAAACGGAGACAAAATAGCGGTTAGGCTAGAACACGAGCCGCATTGGGCCTAGAGCACACGTTTAAGAGAACGCAGCAGTTTAATAGTTGATTCTGGGCACCCTACGGCAAATTCGGCACGTCGCCAGTTACCTTCAGAGCCAGAACGATCTCGGCGTTCTCGAAGACTCTTTGGAGGCAGGCATCGGCAAGAATGCCGGTCGATCTAAGATCACCATTCGATCCGGTGAGCCGGCACGGTAGGCCATTCGGGATCGTGCTGGGTTCCTCATCGGCGACACTATGTGGTGTCTGAGGGGCAGCAACGGTCTTCCCTGCACCTTCGCTGCAAACCTCGCGCGGAACTGAGGTAGCTATGATCGACCTATACGACGACCAGGGTAGAGCTACCGCCTTTTGCGATGGACGGACCATCTATCTTTGGGAAGGTCGCGCTGTTGCTTATCTCCTCGACGACGAGGTATTTGCATTCTCCGGCCGCTTCATAGGCTGGCTGATAGACGGCTGGATTATCGATGAGGAGGGTCATTGCCTTCTGTTCGAATCCGATGCCGTTCGCGGTCCAGGAAAGCCGACACGTAAAGGCGGAGCCTTCAAATCTATTCCCCGACCTCCGCCACCGCGATGTTCACGCCAAGCAGTTCCTGCGCGTCCGCCGGGGTCCGCAGAATGGTCCGACTCAACCTTCGCTGACTTGCTGTGAGACCTGTTAGTAACGCCGCGCTCTGGCTTTGCCCACCACCTGCTCGGCAGCTGTGGAGATGTCGCGCGCGTCGGTCGCATGATCGCAATGGGCGCAAGATGGGATCCTGGCGGTGTGGCGCCCGGGGCACGGGCGGTCGGGCGATGACGAATTGCGTCAAGGCGAGACCGGGCCGCCCAACCAACGAAAAACCCCGCGAGCCGTGCCGAGGCGAAGGCGCAGGTCGGCGCGCCCGCGGCTCGCTGCGCCTGGTGTGGCCATGCGCCTTGCCGGCTGAGCACCGCACTGCTTACTGTGCCCGATGAGTGAAGCACCTACGACCGGCGAGCTCGTCACCAAAGGAGCCATCACGGATGACGACGTGGGCGTCGCGGTCGATGCGTACCTGGCGGGAGATGACACGACGGCGTTCGCCATTGCAGACGGCTACAGGCTGAACGTCTCCATTGCCGTTGATAACTCGCTCGTCGCTAATCGCCTCTTGGCTCGGGCGCGTGCGTCGGCCGCATCACGAAGAGGTGTAGTGCGCACCGCGATCCTGCTGGCGCGGCCGGTGAGGCGGTGAGTGGCCGTCGGCCCAATCGACATCACCGGCCCGTGCTTGGCACGGTTCTAGGAGCAGCCGCATTCGTGCTCTGCTGCTTGATGATGGCCTGGTTGTACCAATGATCGAGCCCCGCCGGTCCGCCGCACCCTGGCAGGTCGTCGAGATGGGAGATCGCCTACCGTAGCCCGAGCCGCGAGACGATAGCGTTCTGTGCCACGCGTGCCTTTTGTTCACCCGGGTTGTGCGCGCGCATGACCTGCGCTCCGAGCCGGACCGTCATGATGGAGTGCGGCCAGAGCGTCACGGCTTTGTCGAAGGCCGCCGCGGCGACGTCGAAGTTCCAGACCTGTCCGAGCTTCATCTCGATCGAGGTCCCGCTCGTCCAGATGTCTAGATCGAACCGGTTGCTCGGCTCGGCCGGCCGGTCGAGATCCAGCCGCATCGGTACGACGAGATGCGCTTGGCACGGCGCCCGTCCGCAGCGCTCGCGCATCTGGGCGAGGAACGCGCGCAGCTCGGCGAACTCGCCATAGCGCGTCGTCAGGCGATCGAGCCGGTACGAACCGCGCCGCCGGCAGGCCGCGCACTCGATCATCAGACGCTCTGACGGAACATCGCGCAGGCAGCGCATCGCACCCCTTCCGGCCACTTCTCTCGCGAGAACACACCGGGAACAAACAGGACTGGCGGGTCGGGTTCAATCCGGTGCGCGCACCACCTCGACGATGCCTGTGGACGCCTGTGGATAGAGACGGCTGGTACAATGTAGGCGGACGAGCAGCGGCCTGACGTCGAGAAAGCTTCGTGGCGGGTGCTCCAGATTTCGCGACGCCACCGGATCTGCGCGAGATGCCGGGAGAGCACAAGGCGTTCCTATGCAGTGCCTCTTAAGCCTTGCTTGCCGCGCACAAGGCTGCTGTTGCCTGTGTTGCGCACCATTTTGCGACGACAATCTCCAGACGCGCCTTCGCGGCAACGCGAGCTTCCTCAAAGGTAGGAAAGGTTAGTGCGCAGGGCTGGCTGCCTCCGCCCGCTTCATTGATCCGCCACGAGAAAGTGCCCGGCGCAAGCCGATTCGGCCTCACGGTGATGCTGAATGGATGAGCGAGACGCAGACGCATTGCCAGACCCTGTCATACGAACCGGTAGGGGCCAATTGTGTGGGCGGCAAGATTGGCGGGCCAGGCGAGGAATGCGCGGTGCCCAGCCCGCCGGCCGCACTGTTGCCCGTGCCCAAGCAGCGCGACAGCCTACTCAGGCACTGATCAGGCCATAACCCTCGCCGTGTACGGCTTCGCGCATAGACGGGCGGTTGGATCGCAGAACTTAGGGCGGCGGGTCGGGCAGTTGATGGCCCTCGCAGCCCAACCCGCCGGCCTCGCCGTTTGAGGGGGTGAACAGCGCGGCGGCCAATAATCGCGCGATGGTGTTGCTGTAGTATTGCGGGCAAATTCCGAGTTCGAGGATCTTGAGCAGTGGGCCGAGCGATACCGCAAGGAGGAGGATATCGTTCGGCCCGCAGGTCCAGCCGCGCAGTCGTCCTCCGCAGATGGACACCTGCTTCTTTAACAGTCCGTCGGCACACGGTGAATAGGAGGCGTTTCGGCCGTGTCCGCAGCCCTCATCGCGAGAAACGTCTTTAGTTCCGGAAAAGCTTCCCCGCTGAAAATCTCAGGGTCATGCTCGAATAGGATCGCGAACGACTCAGCGTCATAGTAGCGCAAGATCATCCGGGTGAAGCTGGACGGCTTGATGCCGTAGGCTTGCGCCCAGACGCGGAGCTGGTCCGGCGGCACGCGGGCGACCCCCCTCTCGACCTGTGAGACGAAGAGGTGACGTTTCTGATTGACCGCAGCTGCGAACGAGCGCTGCGAATGCCCAGCGCACTCACGCAGATATTTCAGAAAATGACCGCACTCACGACGAAGCTCCTGAATCTCAGGCTCGGAGAGGTTCTGCCTATGCGTGTACACAGAGAGTCGCTCTGCTAGCGCCGACCACTCGACGGCTCTGCGTCATCAGCGGACGTCTCCGGCTCGATCGCGCCCTCCCCGTCGCTCTCAACAGGCTCGGCAGCAGCACCAGCTTCAGCGAGATCCGGGAACGCCGTTCCATCGCGCACTTCTGGCTCTTCATCGAACAGCACCGCGAAGGTCTCCGGATCATAAAAGCGCATGATCATCTGCAGGAACTTGCGTGCCTCGATACCATAGACGTTGGCCCAGACCCGGATCTGATCCGGTGGTACGCGTCCGCGGCCCGTCTCGATCTGCGACACAAAGGCGTAAGTTGGAGAGCCGATCTCGGCCGAGAAGGTGCGCTGCGAGTAGCCGGCCTTCTCGCGCAGGTGCTTCAAGAGCTTGCCGGCATCGCGGCGGAGCTCTTGCGTCTCGGGCGAGGAGAGCTTCTGTGGGTTCGTCGACATCGCGCGCTTTCTACCTGAGCGTACCGCTTAGGACATAGGCTGTCCTGGAAGGTAGGTGAATCCCTGTCAGTGGCGAGGCAGCTGATCACCGCCCGATCTTACTCCAGTCCCAGTCGATGGTGTTATCCTCGGGCAGGCTGGCCATCGGCTTCGCCTCGGCTCGGAGCGGTCCGGGAGCCGCCGGTCAGTTGAACACGATCTGCGTCTGCCCCGGCTCCAGCCACGCTGCCTCAACAGACATGTTCCACCCTGCAGCTTGTGCCCTCTGGCTCAGCGACTCGACGACCCGGTGCACCTCCGGCCGAGTGAGGCTGAGGCGGATCAGCGGGCTCTGTGCATCGCGCAGCAGCACCTCGAACGTCCGTGGCGTGATGTTCACACTGATGGAGTGCACCAGCCGAGATGCCGGCAGGTTCGTGGGCGTGCCCTCCGCTGTCCCAGACTGATTGGATGACGGCGCCTGCCTCTGCCCATACAGCGCGTCCTGATGCTCCAGCAGGATGATGTCGTCGCGCAGATCCGCCGGGGCCGTGCTCGCAATCGGGCTGGACTGCTCCAGCAGGTGGGCCAATCCATTGACGAGCCGGTTCGTCAGCCGCCGGGTCATGACAGCGTGTATGCCCTCGCGCTCGGCGTCCCAGGCGATCAGGGAAAACCGATCCTCGGTTTCCGAGTAGGCGAACCGGAGGCGCATAGCGAGGATGGGAAGGGACACTGTCATGCTGGGTGTCTTTCGCAGACCGCCCTCACCGCAGCAAGGCGGACCGTGCAGGTGACGGCAGCGAATCGGGTAGAGACCACGCTACCGCCCGATCTTGCCCTCGTCGCGGTCGGCCGTGTTGCCCTCGGGCGGGCTGATCGTCGGCTGACCTCGGCACGAGCGCGCTCGGTGGCGTGGGCTCGGACGAGACTTCCGTGTAATACGCAGCATCAATGTGGAGGCGAGAGGGGTAACCTGTTCGGTGGAGTACTAAATTGATCGGATTAGATTTCGCATCCCGGGTTAGATTGAGAACCTTAGCCGAGAGTTTGGTGCTTCTGCCCGGGAGAAGTCGAGATGGTCTGCGGCGGCGATGTTTCGGCGGCAGTGATTGCATCGAATCCAATGATCCGGGAGGGGCTGAGCTCGATCCTCGACGGGGTGGGCTTCCGGGTCATGAAGATCGACGCCGCTTCAAGTGCATCCAGGGATTCGGCAAGTGGCCAGCTTGTCCCTTCGCTCATCCTCGCTGCTCCCGAGGACAGCCGCAGCGTCGAGGCACTTCGTAGCCTGCGGGCGACCTGCCCAGAAGCCAAGCTCGTTCTCCTCGGACATGGAACCGGCCCGGCGGGCTGGCCACAAGATCTCTGCCTCGCAGCCCAGGCCCTCCTTAACAGCGATATCAGCCGGGAGACGCTGATCGGTGTGCTGCACGTCGTCATGTCAGGTGCGACGGTGCAATCTTCGGATCTGCACCCCTTGCTTTTCAAGCGACCGACTACGGCGCTCGATGTCCTTGCAGATCAGGAGCCGATCCATGTCGGCGCAAGCACGCCGATGAGGAAGTTCGAGGCGGATACGTTCCTGGTTCACAGGCTGACGCACCGTGAGGTCGAGGTGCTGCGGTGCCTTGCCGAAGGCGCCACCAATAAGATGATCGCCCGCAAGTTCGATCTGGCTGAAGCCACCGTGAAGGTTCACGTCAAGGCCGTTCTGCGCAAGCTGAAGCTGGGCAACCGGACGCAGGCGGCCATGTGGGCATCCGAGCGTGGCCTTATACTCGAAGGCAGCGCATAGATTGAGGCGTGGAGGTGGCGATACGTCCGATGCATCTTAAGAACATGGAGACGATGCGATAGCAGATTCCGGAATGCTGGGAAGTCGAACGGTAAGCGATCTCGTCGATGAGGCGCTTGCAACCATTTCCATGGTCGCGTAGAAACCAAACCCTTCGCAACTTCTACGATATCGAGCGCCGCGACAGAGTAAGGTAGAGATGCGGGTCTATTGTCACGGAAACTGTCAGGCGAGTGCTTTAGGCTGGTTGCTTGCCGAGATCAAGCCGAACTGGACGATCAAGAGCCGCGAGGTCCATAATTTCGACATTCTTCAGCCGACTCAATTTGAACAGTATTGTGACGACATCCGAAGCGCTGACATCATTCTATCTCAGCCGGTTTCGGATAACTACCGCGGTGTGGATTTTCTGTCGTTGTCGTGGCTCAAGGCCCACAAGCGCCCCGACGGGCAACTCTGCGTATTTCCTTCGATCCATTATCGCGGGTACAATCCCCAGATCTTTGGCCTTGGAATCGAGGCGTATAAAATTGGGTATGACGACGTTCATATTGCCGACATGTATGCATCCGGTCTCTCGGTAGAAGAGTGTCATGATCGTATTACCTCACCCATGTTCTTCACGCGAGCGTTCGTCCTGAGCGAGGCGATGACAAACTTGCGTGAACTCATTCGACGCGAGGATGTCACGGGTTCGCATGCGCGCGTGAGCCCGATCCTGGCGACCCGGATGGACCAGGAGCTTCTCTTTCACACCTTTAACCACCCGAACCGGCGCATCCTCGTCAGTGTTGTCGAGCAATTGATGGCCGCGGCGGGGCAACCGGTGACGCTTCCGCTCGTGGGGATGTGTTATCTCAATAACACTCGGATTATCCCTTACCCTTCGGCGGTAACATCTCTTGGGATGGACGTGTCTGCTGTGCCGGAGCGAGGGCTGTTCGTTCATCTTCACGTAGCCATGCCGCTCGTCGATTTTGTTAAGAAAGCCTACGAGGCGTATGAGCAGGCCGGGCGCGAACAACTGCGGACTGCGATCTCGAACAACAAGTGGGCGAGCGCATATCTGGAGCGTTATCGGAACTCACAGCCCCTAGAGCAAGGCTTCAATGCCGGATCGTTCGTGGAGGGATTATTCCGGACTTTGTTGCGGCGGCACCCGACTGCGCCCGATGTGGCGTATTGGGTAAAGAGGCTTTCGGAAATTGGACCGGCCGAGGTGGTGCGGCATATTACGCTATCGGATGAGTTCCAGGATCGAGAGAACCGGGTTGTGCTGGAGCTAATCTGACGGGGTTTATTCGAACCGAAGCAGTTTCAGCAATTCTTCGTCACCGCTGTTGTGTATGTCTTCCAGTGGGCGTCCGAGCGCGGCATCGTGCCCGAAGGCAGCGCATAGACCGTGGCGTGGAAGCGGAGATAGGTCTGACGCTTCTTGAAAGCACGAGCGCCAAAGAGGAGTAACGCCGCTACCGCCCGACCTTGCTCCAATCCCAATCGATGGTGCTGTCCTCGGGCAGATTGATCATCGGCTTCACCTCAGCGCGCGCCCGCTCCGCGGCTTCAGCTTGAGCCCGACCCTGGGCGAGTTGCCCGAGTTGGGGCAGGTTGCCCATCGAGAGAAGCTGGGCATAGGCGATGGCTATCACACCGCTTTGACGCAGGTTGTTGTAAGCCGCATCAGCTAGCCCGTTCAGAGCAGCCTCGTTGATCCGGTACAGGCCAGCCACCTGCTGGGCGCCTTGCTCGCCCTGGACCGTAATCGGCCAGGGCTCGACCACCCCCGCCCTCACTAGAAGGGTGCAGGCTTCCATCAGGGCACCTTCGCTCCGGGCGGTCTCCATCAGGAAGTTCGAGACCTGCGCCACACCAGGGCTCAGTGCTCCGGCTTCGAAGAAGGGCTCACCCTCTGAGCCTTCCGTCAGGAGGCCGCTCGCCTCGTTCACGCAGAGAGTCGGCTCGCCATTCGCCCGAGCACCGATCAGGAAAGGATAGCCCTGGAAGGAAGCCGGCATGTAGCGGGCCTGCCACGACCCGTTCCCGTCCACGTAGAGGTTCTGCCCCGGCAGGAGGCCCAGCACAGCAGCCAAACTCCAGTGCTCATCCCGCTGGATGAACGCCAGCGGGAGAGCCAGGGCCGCTTGGCTGATCTCTGCGGCAGCGAGCGGTACCACAGCCGTCGACGCAGCAAAGGCGTAGCTGCTGTAGCGGCGCCACCGCAGGCGGCCGTGACGTTCAGGGCTGACGGGCTGGATCTGGCTCATGGCTGCTCGCTTATCCGAGCAGCCCTGCCAGCCTCAGCAATGCGGCTAAACGATGCCGAGCCGGTGCCAGACCGGCAGCTTCTCGGATAGGAAGGTCTCGGCATCCGCACGGACGACGATTTGACGTTCTGTCGGGTCGGTGACCGGCTTGCCGTCCTTGACCCAGTTGATGCCAATCCGCCGCATCGCCTCAATGACGTGAGCAGATATCGTGTCGGTGCTCGCACCGTGGCCGGCTAGGACAGCGGCAAACATCAGCAGGTCGCTGTGGGCGGCCTGTATGCCGGAGCCAGCGTTCGGCGCTGCCAGGAAGTTGTAGACCCGCCCTTGCAGCATCTTCTCGGCGATAACCCGGTTGAGCCGCTGGCCCGGCTCTGGATTGAACTCGGGGTCAGTGCTGTTGGAAGCCGGAACGGGTAGCACCTGCCCGCTATGGACGAATAGGCTGACCGCCTGCAATGCGGCGCCAGCCCCGCTTTTCTGGAACACCGGCAGCGCGATAATCTCGGCGAGGCTCGCCATCTTTTCCGCTAGCAGATCGGCCACAGCACCATACATCTCGGCATTGCCGTCGAGGTCGCCCACTGGACTCGGGATCTTGAACGTGACCTTGGAGCGCGGCACGGCCAGAGCAAACCGCATTCCGCCAAGGATGGCGTTCTGCTCAGGCGGCGTCGTGGAAGAAACCCCTCGCCCGAACAGGTCCCGCCGGAACTGCTTGTTGGAGGCGACGTCCCGCAGCGTCTCCTTGAAGATTGGGTCGGTCTCTGCACCGATCCTTGCTCGGGTACCCTCCGGCACAGCCAGTCCGTCCATGTTCTCGACGAGAGTGGCTGACCCGACGAAGCCGAGCTTGGCCCGGCCGAACATCTCGGCGACATCGGCGAAGTGGAAGATGAACCAGTTGGCGTTCAGGTACTCGTGGGCGAGATAGTTCCTGTCGAGCGTACCCATCTTCTCGACACGTTGCTCTAGCCCAGAGTTGGCTTTGAAGTAGCTTGCGCCCTCGCTGATCAGCGCCTTGACGAGTTCGAGCCCTGACCCGGTCTGCTGATCGGAGCGGCCAGCCACACGCTTGGCGTTCTCCCGCATCAGCCGCTGCAAGGGCAGAACCGATGCCCAGCCCGGCATGCAGTTGTAGGAGACGTAGAGCAGGCCGCCGGGCTTCAGCCGCTTACGGGCAATCTCAACGATGGCCTCGTGCGCCTCGGCCGAGACCCAGGTCAGAATGCCATGCAGGACTATCAGGTCGAGGTCGTGCTGGCCTTCCTGCGCCTCTCGAGCGAGGTCCTGAAAGCTGGCTTCTCGCAGACTGACGTTCGCAAGCTCGGCTTCGTCCACCAGCCCACGGGCATGAGCGACGTGGAGCGGATTGAAATCTACGCCCTCGAAATGGGTGGCTGGGTTGGCCGCAGAGTTGATGACGAAGCCGAGCCCCATGCCGAAGCCGAGTTCGAGCACACGCTTGGGCCGGAGCGACAGACCAGGATGCTTGCCCACGCAGGCCGCCGCAAAGGCGATGTGGGCCGGCACCGTCTCCCGGTAGAAGCCTAGGGCGTAGGGAATGTCGGCCACGTAGCCTTCGGTCCAAGCGGTCATACGAGTTCCTTGAGCAGGGGCTTGCCGGGTTATTGCGGTGGGCAGGTCTAGACGAAGGGCTGCTTAAACGAAACGGGGGGCCCGAAGGCCCCCCGCTCGCTTCCCTTGATCAGCGATGAGACGCTGATCATACCTAAGTGACTTAGGCGGTGAGCGTCGTCGTGAAGTCGGCGGTCGTCACCGTACCGGTCAGGCCGACCAGCTTCACCACGAGATCGTTGGCCGCATTGAAGCCACCACCGTTCGTGTCGGCGACGAGGTAGGTGCCAGCATCGGCGCCACCGTTGATCGTCACCACCGCAGCGTTGTTGCCAGCGCCGAAGCCGTTGCCGCCGCTAAGCGTCAGCGAGTTGGTGATGTCGTTGCCGAGGTTGCCCGTGCCGTTGAACGAGGTCGTGGAGACACCCGTCACTGCCGTGCCGACCACGAACTTGTCCGAACCAGCCGTGAAGTTCGTCACGGTGTCGATAGCAGTGGCCGACGAAGCCGCTGTACCGGTGCGGTAGTCCAGCCAATCAGCACCCGTGTTGAGCGTGACCGAGTCGTTACCGCCGCCAGCGACGAAGGTGTTGTGGGTCAGCGTCGCATCACCAGCGGTACCAGTACCGAACTTGATGATGTCGTTACCGGTCGAGCCCGAGATGTTGAGCTTACCAGTCATAGCGCTCGCATCAACGCTCACAGCACCGCTGAAGCCGTTGCCCGCAGCACCGGTAGCGCCAACGCCGCCCGCACCGTCACCAGCACCGCCGGCACCGCCAGCGCCGCCGCCGATTGTCAGGTTCTGAGCACCCGTGATTGTGACGGACTGAACCGCAGTGCCGTTCGCAATCGCATCTCCGCCGGCACCACCTGCTCCGCCGGGAAGGCCGGATGCGGGCAGCGCATTTGCTCCAACGGTACCCGCAGCGCCCGTGATGGTGTTAGCGGTGGTCCCGTTCGAGTCGATGGTCAGCGTGGTGATGTTGGCACCGAAAGCGAGTGCGCTAGCACCAGCCGAGCCAACGAGGTCCGTGCCGCCCGACAGAGCAATGTGGGCGTTCTGAGCGACCGCCGCACCCGTGAACGTCACGGTACCCGTATGGTCGGCCGAGAACTTGAACAGGTCGGCAGACTCAACGCCAGTGATGGCGAGGTTAGTTGCAGCAGTCGTGCCACCGCTGAAGTCGAAGGTGTTCACCGAGGTGAAGTCGCTGGCATTAACCGCAGTAACGTTCGCAGCGGAGAACTCGATGACCTCAAGACCCGTCGCAGCGTTGATCGAACCCTTGATCGCAGCAGTGAAGGCGGTCTCGTCCGTGACGCCCGTGAAAGCGAGCGTGTCGGTGCCAGCACCGAAAGCAAGCTTGTCGTTCGCGTTCAGGTTGGTCGAGAAGGTGACAGCCAGACGATCATCGCCGCCCGAACCCGTGAAGGTGAGGTCCTGCGAGGCATCGACCGTGACGTTGAGGCCGGAGGTACCGGTCAGGCCCGAGGCGTCAATCGACTTGACGTTGGCGAAGTCGGTCGCCGAGGTCAGGGTCAGGCCAGCCGAGCCGGTGACCTTGATCGTGTTGAAGTTCGCAGAGCCGTTGGCGACGTTGACGAACGAGTTAGCACCGCTCGTGGTGATGTTGGCAACCTCGAAGGTGGTGTCAGCACCACCGCCAGCGGCCAGCAGCGAAAGGGTGGCCGGAGCAGCCTTGGTGCCGGTGCCGTTGGCAACGTTGATGCTGACCGCATCGGACGTACCAGTGCGGTTCGCAGCGCCATTGACCTGGAAGGTCGAGACGCCGTCAGCGTTGTCGAGGCTCAGCGTGGTGCCAGCAGCAACGTTCGTGAAGCTCGTGGTGGTGCCCGCAACCGAGTCCTTAACGGACACAGTGGTGTAGCCGCTCGAGGAACCGAGGTCCAGCGTACCGGTGTTGCCCGTCGTGACGTTCGAGAGAACGATGTTCTCGACGTTCTGGATCACCGGGGTAGCAGTTCCGAGATTGCCGACGATGCGCACGTTGAGGGTGTCGGTACCGGCGCCACCGTTGATGGAGTCAGCGGTGTTCAGCGTGGACGCACCTCCGGGAGCATCGAGCACGGCGTTGAACGTGTCGTTGTTAGCACCGCCCTGGGTGTTAACAGACGGGGAAGCCGCGCCGGGAGCATCAACGTTCGGGGAAAGGGTGACGTTCAGGCCGGCATTCGTGCCGCCCGTTCCGCCCGAGCCAGTCTGGTTGCTGAGCGAGCCGGTCGGGTAGGTGCCCTGAGCGACCGCGTCGAGGAAGGTGGTGACGTTCGCAGCCTGGGCGTTAGCAGCCTCGGGCGAGTTCGCGACGAGCGACAGTACCTGGGCCGCAGACTTGCCGGCGAAGAAGGCGAACTCGGAAGCAGCCGGAGCGCGGCCGAGGATCGACTGGAAGGCGTCCGTGACAAGCTGGTTGCCCGTATCGGTCGCATCGACGGCGCCAGCGGTGGCCGTGCTCTTGGCCGTGAACTCAGCCGAGGTCAGGAACTGCTGGGTGACCTGCTCCAGGGTGAAGCCGTTGCGCAGTTCGGTCGAGAAGAAGCGCAGGCCAGCCTGATCCGGCACGCGGCCCAGGACTTCCTGGTACAGGCGCACGACGGGCGTGACGTAGGTGCTGGCCTCAGCAGAAAGCTCGATCTGCTGACGAACCTGGGCGTCGGAGATGTCGGTGCGATTCGCGAAGTACGAAATGCCACCGGCATCGACGTTCCGGAACAGAACGTTCTGGTAAATCGTATTGAGTTGATCTGCAGTCAGGGCCATGGTCGTTCCCTTGCGGTGCCGTGAAGCCTCCGCCAGCCGGGTCGCTGGTCGGATCCCCCCGGGAGCCTCGGACCGGTTTGGTACGGTCGGCGGCGTTTGTAGTTCACGAAACCCGGGTTCGTCCAGTGGATTTCATACGCCTCGCCGCGAAGGTTTCGGTTGAGGCGAGAAGGCCACACAACCACGCAGGGGTCTGTAGAGCCTGCGGAATTTTTTCAGCCTTGAACTTTGGGTTTGTGGAAAGCTGAATTCCGCAAAAATTTTTTATGCCGCTCGATCGCGCTTGAACTCCGCTCGTCTCGGGCGCGCGCCGCAAACAAGGGACGTGAGCCCAAGCGCGGGAGCCAAGTGGATGGCGGCGAGCGGGCTGTTGTCGCATTGTCGGCGCGCAAACGAGAGGCCCCGCGATCCGTGAGGCTGCGGGCCAAGGCCGCACGACAATGAACGGGAGCGCCCCGGCAGCAGTGTCCCGAGAGTGGGTCTAACGGGGCCGCATCGAGGTGCCTAACCTCGACCCACACATGCTGCGCCGTCGTTCGATGCGGCACACTCACGCAGGTGAAACGCGGCCGAAAGAAAACCCCGCGAGCCGGGGCTGCGGGGCGAAGGAGATGTCGGCACGAGTGCAGGGATGTCCTCGTATGCGCAACCTGTGCCGGCCATGCGTACTCGGCACTACGGTCAAACCGCGGAGGCCCTCGGCGCCCTCAGATCAGCTGGCAGCCAACGGTAGGTCGGGCGCTCGATCGCGCGGAGCGCCGTCATAGCCTTCCATCCATGCGGCTCGCTCCTCGCTGGCAAGCGGATAGGGACATGCGTCCTTCGGTCGGCCGTGAATGCGCGCCCAGGCGCCTTGCTCAATTGGATCGGCAGGGGTGTGACAGGTGTCTGCCATAACGATGTCTCTGGCTTCCGCCCCCGGCAAAACAACCCGGCGACGCTCGCGCAGATCCGGCGCGCCACCGCTCCAAATTAGGGAGAGACTGCCCCGCAAGCCGGGCATGGATGGCATCAAATCCGGCTCCGCCAGCGTCGATCAGGGGTGACTTCCATCGACGGCGCCAGTGCCACTCGGAGTGCCGACCCTTAGATCTTCGACCCTGCCGGCCGCCGCGCCTTCGCGAAGGTGTGGTGGGAGACGCACGAAGGGTTCCCTCGGCGGTCGCCAATGCGCGCGAACGGAACACGCCTGCACTTCGCCGTTTGGTTTGCCTAGACAACTAAATGTTCGGAGGAAACATGACACCGTCAGACAGCCCGATGAACCCGAAACCCCTGGATTCGCCCGGTGGCGGCGTCGGCCTTGGCAGCATCGACGATCTGCAAGGCCATCCAGGAAAGGGCAGCCCGCCCGGGCCGGACATCAAGCCGGTACCGGACAGCGATCTGCCGGCGGGTGAATCTGAGGCCGGCCGCCGAACGATACCTTCGGGAGAGTCGGGCGCGGACGGATCCGAGACCGATGAGCAGCCGAGCTAGAGCCGCAGCCGATCAGGTTGGATCGGGTACGATTTGTGAGGCTCGGTGCTGGCGCGCATTCTCACCCGCAACTGCGCTCGTGTCATCGAGAGGCACTCTCGACGCCCGAGTGTGCCGGGAGCATGATCCAACGTTCGCGAATTCCCGTTCGGATGCGAGGTGAGCCATGGACCATGAGTTGGAGCGTTTCCAGGCCCGGGCTGAGGACGGCACCGTTCGCACCATTATCGCTTGGCAGACATTCACACGAACCGGCGGCCTCAGCGGATCGCACATCCTGAAAGGACAGCACCGGTTTTCACTGCCCAATGGGAAGGGCGTGGCTGAGCTTGAAGGCGGTGGCTTTCAAGTGATCGAGAGCGGCGAAGTCCTGCATAGGATTGCCGTGTGATCTGCGGACGCTGCCTGCACGAAGAGCATGTGCGGAGTATGCGCGGGCTATGACGCGATCTGATCGGATGCCGCTCTAGATGAGCCGCCTCACGCATTGATGAGGTGCGAAGCGCATGAAAAAGCCCCGCGAGCCGAGACCGCGGGGCCGATCTGATGAATGGAGATCGTCGGTTAGCGAGAGCCGCTTCCGCTGCTTCCACCCTGCGGCACGGCACGCTCCGGCTGGCCCGCGTTGCCGCCACCTGCGGAGTCGGTCGTAGCGGTGCCGGCACCAGTCGCACCGCGTGAAACCGAGACGCTCGGATCGTTCCCTGTATTGTTCTGCTGTCCTTGAATCACCGGTCCGGTTGATGGAACAGGCTCACGGACAGGCGGTGCAGTCTGCGCATGCGCAGAACCTGCCACGGACAGCGCCAGTGCGCTGAGTGCGAAGAGCTTTGTCATGGAAACTCCTTGCCGACATCATGTCGGCTGATGGAGCTCAACGGATCGCGGTCTGAACAGTTGCGCGCGAGGCAAGGTGGCGCGCTGCAAAAAGCCCGCC
Organism: Methylobacterium nigriterrae; assembly: GCF_037106235.1. Lineage (NCBI taxonomy): Bacteria > Pseudomonadati > Pseudomonadota > Alphaproteobacteria > Hyphomicrobiales > Methylobacteriaceae > Methylobacterium > Methylobacterium nigriterrae. The sequence goes on from NZ_JBAWTG010000026.1 coordinate 18,895, forward strand.
GCAGCGAACCGGGCGGGCTGAAGTCGTCTCGAGGCCCCGGGGGCTGGGGGTCATCTGTCAGACGCACGGGTGTGCCCTGCTAATCCTATAAAAAGCACGCGCCGGCGGGGAACCGGGTGGGAAGGCGAGTCAGTGACAGTATTCTCGCACGGATCAGTGACACGACGCCGCGTGCATCTCACTTCTTCTTAGATTCAGGGCGCTCGCCTGGGCCGGGCGGGTGGCCGGGGTCGGCCCGGCCGCCGGGCTGCCCTGCGACGCCGGGCGCTCCGCCTCCGACATTGGCGCCCGGTGCTGTGCCGGTTGTGCTCGGCCCGCCATGGTCTTTACTCGCCGCAGCAGGCTTTCCGGTCCCCCCTCCTGTGGTCGTACCCTCTGCAGAGGCTGCCGAGCTAAGAGACATCATGGCGGCGCAGATGCCGAGGATGGCTATGTTCCTCATTGGGATTTCTTCCATCGTCGTGGACTGGCGTCAGGTTCGCTGTCCCGCGCCTAACAGATTAACGTGCGTTGCGCCCGGCTGATCCGGCAGGAAGCCGACGGGAAAATGCCCGCCTCGGCAGATCCGGGCGGGCTGAAGGTCTAAAGATCACTGCTCAGACCAACCGGTGGCGCCGCGCTTTGTTCAACCGCCGTCCAGACACAAAGACGCCCGCTTGGCGAGGGGCCAGACGGGCTCTGCTTTGTTCCATGGAGTTCCAGCATTGCTGCCGGGCGGGAATCTGGAGCGGGCGCGGTGGAGGTCAATTCAGCCGCTGCAAGTCACGCACGACCGCCGCAATGGCGAGGCCGATGACGATTTCGGCGGAGACCGCCATGACGACAGGACTGGAGAGGCTCATCGGCGCGGCCTCGGCTGACCGTTCGTGTGGTCGAAACGGTCCATCACTTCCGTGAACCGCGCGAGGGCCGCCGTCATCTGGCTGGTGTGGTATGCCTCTTCCGAGGCTGTGTCCGCGACGATCGCAGCCGTCAGACCATTCACCGCCTTGGTAAGATCTGCGAGCGCCATGCTGTCGAAGAGTGCTGCGCCGGTGCAGGCTTGCGCCACGTCCCGGGCCACTTCGGGCTTGAGAGCTTCAGCCTTCTTCGCCTCCGTCCTGTAGTCGAGGAGGGTCTTCACGAAGCCATTGAGCGGGACGAGGACGGCGGCGACAGCGGCAGCGGCAGCGCCGAGGATGGCGGGCCAGGAATCAAGTTGCTGTAGTGCTTCCGGAGCCGCCACCGTTCCGTCTCCTGCGTGATCTGAGCCCGAAGGTGTCCTCGGCCGCCATGTCGCTGGCGGCCCGGCCGGAAGCGTGCAATTCGGCAAGGGCCAGGATCGCGTAGACGGCGACGCCCGTGACGACCGGTGGTGCCGCCATCAGGAAGCCGATGGCAATTGCGAGCCAGAAGAAGAAGCCGCCGAGACAGCCGAGTGTGCGGATCAGCGAGGTTTCGCGCCCTCTGAGCCCGTTAATCCAGAGGGCAAGCAGCCGGACAGCCCCGAAGAAGGCGCACAAACCGCCCGCCACCTTCTCGTCGACCACCGAGGCGATCACCCTGAAGCTTGGATTGCTGAACGTGTCGGTGGGCCCCAAAAGGACAAGCCCGACTCCCACCGCGATCCAGGACAGCCAGATCTCGGCCCACCGCGTCTGGCCGTAACGGACGGCCCGGCGGATGCGCTCGTTGATGACGGGATCGGGGTCATACATCAGCATGCGCTTCCCCGTTCCAGACCTGGGGGACAGCTTCGCGTGGTAGGGCATCAGCGCCGAACCGCGTTCGCCACGGCCCGCCCGAGCGGCGCCGCGGCCTGCTGGAGGACCGCGCCGAGCTGCGCATCCTTGTTCCGCGAGGCTGAGGAGGAGCCGAGCCAGAACTGGTAGGCGGTCGTGGCGGCGCCCAGCACCCAGCCCACGATGATGCCGTCCTCGCGCAGCCAGCCCATCGCCACGCCCGCGATGATGCCGGCCACGAAGATGTAGTTCAGGGCCGAGAACACAACTGGCACCCACACGACCTCGTGGTGTGACTGGATCGCGGCCGTCTCCATCGCGCGGGCGCTCGCCACGTCATCGAGCTCGGCCTGGCGCCGCTTCGTCTCGGCCTCGATCTCGGCGAGCCGCAACTGGGCGCCGGACGGGTCCGCCTGCACGGCAGCGGAGACCGCCTGTGGGGTCGGCTCGACGCCGAGCGCGCCGGCCACAGCCTTGCCGACAATGCCGCCGATGGCGGAGCCGAGCGGCCCACCGAACAGGCCGCCGAGCGCCGGCAGGCCGATCTGGGCGAACTGCCCGGCGAGGTTGGTCCAGTCCATCATGCGGCGTCCTTTTTTCCACGGAACAGGTTGATCAGCGCGCCGATGATCGTCTTGGGCGGCTGGGCGGGCGCGGGCTGCGTCGGCGGGGTGACGGCTGGCGGCGGCGCCACGACAGGCGGGACGCGGATCGGCGTCTCAACCGAGACCGGCACGCTGACCGGTCGCGCATCAGTGCTGCGGGCCTTGGGAGCGCGCGCGGTGTAGGGCGTCAGAAACTGATCACGCTCGGCCTCGCGCCGGCTGATGATCTCGGACGGCTTCTTCCACGCCATAATGGCGCTGCCGCAGCCTGACCGGTCGCCGGCATTGAGCAGGCGCAGGAAAGTCGAGCCCTTGAACCCGTTCACCCCAATGTTGAATGCGATCGATATGAGCGCATCCTGCTCGTGGTCGGCGACCGGCACCTTGATGCAGGACAGGATCGGCAGGGCGTGGCTCGCGAGATCCTCGAGGAAGAAGAGATCCGCCTGCGCCTGCGTGATGGTCTGCCCGACCTGCACGCCCTTGGTGTGCCCGTACCCGATCGTGGGCACACCCACGCTGTCGAGGTAGGCCTTGAGCCGCACGCCCTCGCGCGACTTGAGAGCCGCTATGCCGAGCGGCGTCATGATGGCTGATGAGGCCATGCCGGATCTCCACGATGTCAAAGAATTGCCGCCGAGCGGCGCCATCGCCCTCGCCCGCAGACATCAGCCCGCAACAGAGATGCGCGAGGTCAGGCCGGGAACGGACGAAGGTGCGCCGGTGACGGAAGAAAGAGAGTGGGCTCAAGCCCTATGAGCGACCGATGGTGCTATTGCGTTGATCATCGGCGGCGTTCTTCTGGTGGCAGTCACAACGTTCATGACCGGGCAGCTGATCTGATGGCTGCTCAGCGTGCGGCCTCGTCAAACAGGAGGTGCGCGGCTGGCCCGGCCGGCGGGTGTCAGAAATCGCCCATGATCGTCGCGAGCATCAGCGCGATAGCTGTCAGCGCGAAGCAGGCGCCGACAAGGACAGCGAGGTCGCCGGCCGCTTGCTCAGCATTCGTGCGGGGACGCTCTCCGAGCAGGCCACCCCAGATGATCAGGAGCAGCGAGAAGGCAGCGAACAAGGCGGCCGGGAACAGCATGGATGCACCGCCGTGCGACGCCTAGATTATACGCCCTCTGCAGCCCGTTCACTCAGACGTTGCTGCGCCGTCCTGAGCCTTGGCGCACGGCGGGCGAGCTGGCCGCAGTCGATGTGACTCGTGGCCGGCTCGCCGTCGATCTCGCTTCAAAACACACCGAGCTAAACAGCCAGCGTCAGCGTCACCGCCATGAGCCCGAACCACAGTCCTATCATGGCCGTGAAGGCGCCGGCTTTGCGTTCGCCGTCCGTATGCCCGTGTTTCGAGAGCAGCCCGCCGACGACGAAAAACAGGAGCGCGGTCGCGGCGAGAATAGCGGCCGGTATGAGCATGCGCGCCCTTCCAGGGCGAGGGGTGAACCCATCGCACTACCTCCTTTGCGCGGCTGTGCAGCGGAGGCCTAGTTGCAGATGCTTAGCAATAACGAATCAAAAGGGGGCTGCGATGTCGCAAGCCAATTCAACGATAGATCATGATTTGGATCTCGAACGCTGGTCGGATCGGCTGCAGCTATCAGCGGCTTTCCTTGCCGTTGCTCTTGCCGTCGAATGGCTAGGCGTGATTGTCGCTGCCGCTTGGTAAACGAGCGGCGGATTACGGCGCCGCCGACCAGCCCGGCAGGTTGGCCCACATCACCGCTTCCGGCCGAGGGCAGCGGTGATGTCAGGTTCCAAACAGTTAGAGTGACCCGCCTCACAGCGCGGAACGCACGACCCGATCAATACTCGCCTCAGCGGCTCGAGCGGCTCGGGAGATTTTGATGAGGCGGTTTCAGGTCCGGCAATGCGCGACGGGGCACATTTTGTGGGTAGGCGCGGCGTTCAATGAGATCGCGGCTCTCGACGCCATGGCGCACGAGGCTGGCTACTACGACTTCTCGGATCTGCCGGACCATCTGCGCGCGGGTGGCCTCGTGGCCGAGCTCGCGGGGGGCTGATTGCCTGTCCGCCTCGGTGATCTGCACCCGCCGGCAGGTTCGCCCACATCACGGCAGCCGCGATCAGCAGCGCCACAACAGCGGCCAGAGCATGCGTGATCAGCTCATGGCGGCGCGCGGCCTCGATGTCGCGGGGCATGAGGATTAGCCATCCTGTCTGCGGTCGATGCGCGTGCTACCCTTGTCGCTAGCCTGGAGGGTCTGAGTATGACCGAGGCAGAAGCGCTTTGCGCGGAACTGACGGCGACCGTCCACTCGGATCTCGCCGTGCTTCATCCCAGCAGCCTGAGCGAACTTCGCGATGCTGCGCTGGAATCGGCGCGGTCTCTCGCGCCTCAGTTGGATCCGCTCATCGAACTTACGCTCGACCCCCATGCGCCAGACAGGATCACGCTCGGGATCACATGGTCGATGCCGCAGGTGGATTAGTTGCCCAGCGCCCAATCGCACTCTATCGGCGCTGAGCGGTGGAACAATCGCGTTACCCCATTTTCGCGGATTGTTTGGGCCGATTTGATCCCGATGCTTGACCATAACGAATCAAAAGGGGGCTTCCATGAAATGGGGCAATGCAAGGATTGAGCAAGACTGGGATCCCTCCTGCGAATCTGATCGGCTGAGGTAGTATGCGCTAGTCTTCGCCGCCGCGCTCACCGTTGAATGGGTCTGTGTGATCGTGGCAGCTGCTTGGTGAACGGCCGGCAGTTCGCCGCGGCCCTTGCCCTCGGGAATGCTTTCAGCTCGGCTTTCGTTGTCGGCCGAACCGGGCCAAGAGCATCCCGATCGCCAAGCCGAGCTTGCCGCTCCTTCGGGATTGATCGATGGCGACATAGTCCCTGCGTTCAAAAGGATGAGCGCCGACGCCGGCGCCAAATGAGCCGCAGCCTGGTGTCCTACTCTGGTGCGTATGAACCATTTGCCACTTGTGCTGGTTCATACGCACGCGGCGCCCCCTGATCGGGAGTGTGGGTTTGCGGGATGACGTCTTGAACTGGCTGCATCGGCCTGCCGAATGGCCGCTCGATGCGCAGATTGCACTGGCGATCGCTCTCGGCTTGTGCCTGATACTCGCCGTGAGCCTCGTTCGATCACGCCGTTATAACCGTCTGGCTGGCGAGGCTTTCGTCGCTGTCAGCGCAGAGCTTGAGAGAGCCACTTCAACGCAGGCCCGGGCGACGCGTCAGCAGGAGGTGAGCCCCGCGATAAGCACCGGTCCGGCGCTGCCGACGAACGGCGAAGTCGTCGCGGCATCATCCTCAGCCGCGCAGGTCAGCGTCGATGCAGTACCGCGTCAGTCCACTGCAACGGCTGAGGTCCGGCTGCCGCACGTGGAGGATACGCGCCTGTTCGGAACCTGAGGTTCGAAAAGCGGGGTCCGTCGACAAGCAATCTTAGCGGAGCGCTAACTGGGATCGCGCAATCTGAGGCGTCTCAAGTGATCGGCGATGCGCGACGCGGCTCGATGGGTGTGGCAGACGACCAAGGCCACGCTGGCGATCGGTGCCCGTGTCGGAGCGGCGTTCTACTCAGCCGATCGAATGGATCGAAAAGGCCTCGGCACGCTCGCGGTACGGGCGCTGGATCCGGTGACGACGGGCTCGATCGGCCCGAAGCAGCCGAGCGGCGCGCTTCTTGGGAAGTCTGTTCCTGCGGGCACGCGCGGCTGAGGAGCCCGGCACGTCTGGAGCCTACTTGCTCTCGGTATCGCCAGCCTTCCGGCTGTCCTTGCCGGTGTTGTCGCTGGGCTGTTTCAGTTCGAGCTTCGTCGTGGCGCCGCCACTGTCGCCCGGCCGTAGGGTGTGCGTGACGCTCTCGATCCGGTAGGTGCCATCGACGCCGGCCCGGGCGCCGGAGAGGATGCAAGTGCCCTCAGCGCGTGCACGTGGCTCGATGTCGATCTCGACAGTGCCGCCGCCCTTGTCGCGCTCGGCTTCCGTCTTCCGGCCCTCGCCACGGGCCTTGGCGTCGTCCTTGTCGGCACGCTTGCCGCGCAGCACCGCCGAGGCGCCGCCGCCCGAGCCGCCCTCGATGTCGACCTTCTCCTCGAAGAACTTGGCCGTCTTCCGGTCGAAGCCGCTGACGCGCACGTCGCGAAACACCTCTCGCGCCTCGAACGGCTCAATGTCGACGTTGAGCAGGTTGCCCGGGTTCGTGGCGTAGATCGTCGGCAGCGACTGGCCCGAGGGCGTCGAGCCCTTGCCGCGCTTGGCGAGGACCGCCTTGTCGCCCTGGATCTTGAAGGTGGCGCCGTGCTCTCGCGCCAAGCGCTGCATCTCGTGCAGGAATGAGCGGCCTTCCGGCCCCCACCACGCGCGCTTGATCTTGGCCAGATCCGGATCGACCTTGATCGTGAGCCCTGCTCGCTTGGCGAAGTCCTGCGCGTAATCGCCTAGGGTCGCGTCCTCCTTGGCGAAGTGTCGGCCCTCCTTCGCGCCGGCCTCGGCGTCGAAGCCCTTGGCCGAGAGGATGAGCCGGCCGCCGTCGCCCTTGGCGAAGGAGAAGCGCGAGCTCTCGGTCTTCCCCGTGAAGACGAGCTCGCCCATGATCGAGACGTGCATCATCGCGCCCTTGCGAGGCATGATGATCCGGCCATCGTCTGCCAGCGTGATCCGGGCGGTGTCGCTCGTCGTGCCGGCATGATCCTGGACCTCCAGCTCCATCACGAACGGGTTCATCCGGCTCGTGGCGTTGATGCCGTCGATCGTGACGGTCCATTCGACGGTCAGCGGCATGGGATCAGTCGAACAGCGAGACGGCAGGCGCGGTCGTGCGGGCCCGCTCCGTCACGGGCGGCAGATCCGGGATCGTCACCAGGGTGCCGAGCGTCAGGAACGGGCCGAGTGCGGCGAGGCCGGGGTTCAGCGCGAGCGTCTCGGACAGCCGAGCCGAGGTTGCGCCGCGGCGCTTGCCGTGCCGCCAAAGCAGCAGCTCCAGCGTGATGCCAACCCCTGAGACTTTCACCGTGGTCGCCATCGCGTCATCCGAACAGACTGATGAGGGCCGAGAGCATGTCGGTTGCCTGGCCCGTACCGGGCTGGCCGACCGGCACCAGCTTCAGCTCGTGCTCGATCTTCTGGCCGACGCCGCCGGTGTGCGGGCCGATCTCGGCGTGCCGCTCCTGCACGCTCTCGATGGCGAAGAAGCCGTAGACCGTGCCGTCGCCCCGGGTGACGAACACGGCTTGGCCCGAGCGGCGGAGCGAGTGAGCGAGCTCGATGCTGGAGAGTCCGCCGATCGCGTTCCGGTTGAACGGATGCAGCGTGCCCTTCAGCGTCAGGGTCTCCTCGCCCTCGCCGGTGAACTCGCGCTCCGGCCGGCGGCCGAGCAACTCCTTCTTCGCCCAGGACGCGGACGCCTCTCGGCTCCACTCCTCGATGTTGTAGGGGCGGCGCGAGATCGTGAGAGGTCCGACCTGCCACAGCATCAGCCCATCCCCCTGTCGGCGAAGGAGCCTGATAGGGCCGACGCGACCTTGCCGGTGCGGCCCATGGCGCCGCCCGCGTTCGAGGCGGCCGCGGCCAGTCGGTCAACCTTCGCGGCAGCAGCTCCGGCCCCGCTGTCGATCTGCGAGATCAGGCCGATCGCCTTCATCAGCTTGTCGAGCAGACCGTCGACAGGCGCGGTGTTCACGGATGGCGCGATGATCTTCTGGCCGACCTCGTCGATCTTGGTGCCGAGCTGCTCGACCTTCTCCTGAGCGCCCTCTGCCGCGCTGGCATCGATCTCGAGCTTCTTCGGCCCGAGCACGTCGTCAATGTTGTCGATGCTGCGCGGCAGCCCGCCGGGGCGTGCGGGTGGCAGGGGCGTCGCAGAAGGCAGAGGCTTTCGGCCAGAGGTATCGAGCGGGTAGGCCTGCTGCCAGCTTGCAATGCCGGGCGTAATGGCGCCGGCTTGCCCCTGGATCGGAGCAGTGGGATCGACACCCATTCGCAGAGGGACCTTGTCAGCCAAGAGCTCGCGGTTGGCCTTGATATTCTCCAGGGTCCGGCGCTCGGCCTTGAGCAGCATCTCCTGCGAGCGGACCGCGCCCTCGATGCGCTCCGGCGAGTAGCCCTTGTCCGCGAGCGTCTTGCGGGTCGCGGCGATGGATTCCTCCATCTCCTTAATCCGGGCGACCTGATCCTCACGGTCCTTGTCGAGCCAAGCCTTCTTGTTTTCGCGGAAGCGCTCGGCGATCACGCCTCTGGCCTCGCCGAGCGCGCCCGAGAGGCCGCCCTGCTGGTAGGCCTGGTTGATCCGCTCCATCGCCGCCGCGATGGTCTGCAGCTCCTCGCCCGTGCTGCCGAGGAACGAGGTCGCGCCCAGTGCGTCGCCCGCCCGTGCAGCGTTGAGCTTGAACTGCTCCCAGGAGTTGTTGAGCCGGTCGACCGCGGCCTGCGAATCTTTCGTGACCTGCACGAGATCGCGCATCACCGAGCCGGCGGAGGAGGACTGCAGGGTCGCGGACAGCTTCTGCCACTCGCCCCGATAGGTTAGCAGCGCACGCACGCCGCGCCCGAACTCCTGATCGGCGATGAGGTTGGGTAGCTTAGACAGGTCACCCTTGGTGGCCTTCTGCGCCGCCTCCTCGAACACCTCGATGAGGTTGCGCCCCTCCTTTCGGCCCTTCTTCATCGCCGCTTCGAGGTCGACGCCCATCTTCTTGAATTTCTTGGCCGTCTCCTCCGATTCCATCTTCTGGAAGATGTTCGTCAGCGAGGTCGCAGCCTCCTCGGTCGTGCCGGTGCCCTTGCGGATCGTCTGCAGCATCGCGACGACGTCCGCGAGCCCCTTCTCGGCCTTCATGCCGACCGCGGACGCGGCCGGTGCGAGGCTCGGCAGGTAGCGGGCCATGTCCTTCAGCTCGAACTGCCCGGCCTTGCCGCCCGCGACCATGATGTCGAAGGCGTTCTGCATCTGCTTGCCGGCGATGCCGAAGTTCGTGCTGACGGAATCCGCGGTCTTGGCAATGTCCTCGACCTGGGAGCCTGACGCTGCGGCGGTAAGGGCGACGGAGGGCAGGAAGTCGAGCCCCTCCTTCAGGCTGCGCCCCTGCGCGACGAGCGACTCCAGGCCGCCGGTCAGCTTGTCGATCGGGGTGGCGGTCTGCTGTGCCAGCCGGAACAGGCTCGCACCCATCGCATTGATGTCTGCACGGCTCGCGTCGGCCGTCTGACCGATCATCGTGAGGCGTCGGTCGAAGGCGGCGGCATCCTTGTAGGCGCTCGCGACCCCGTAGGCGCCGATCGCGCCGCTGAGCGGCCCCAGTGAACGCGCGTGGCGCCCCGCGCTGCGGACGCCGGCTGCCAATGCGGCTGCGCCCCCAGAGGACTGCTCGCGCTTGGCGCGACGCTCTGCGCGCGTCTGACGGTCGAGAGCGTTGGCTGCGGATTGCGCCCGGGCCGCGAGCGCCGACTGCGCGGTGGCCAGCGTGGTGGTGGGGATACCGAGTTCCGCTAGGGCGCGCTTGAGGCGAACCGCCGCCGACTTCTCGGTGTCCATGTCCCGGGCGGCAGAGCGAATGGCGGTCTGCGCCCGCTTGTGGTCTCGCTCAAGATCGCCGACCGCCTTGCGAGCCGCTTCCATCTCCTGTGCGATGGCGCCGCTGCGGGAGAAGCTGCGGATGCCGTCGAATTGCGCGGCGGTCTTACGTGCCTGCTCCAGCGCCTTGCTGAGCTTCTCGACGTTCTCGCGTGCGCCGCTGAATGCCGTCCGGGCCTGTCCGAACGTCCTCATGCGGTTCTGGAGCTGCGTGAGAAGCTCGGCCTGGCGGCGGGCCTCCTCCAGCTCCTTCGTCAGCTTGCCGAGCGCGGAGCCCGCGCCGATCTTGCCGAGATCCTTCCCGGCCGCAGCCGCGCCCTTCAGCGCGCCCGCCATGCCCTTGGCCGGGCCGGAGACCTCGTCCGTCAGCTTGGCGATGAGATGGGCGGTACGTGAGGCCATCGGATTCCGTCAGGCTGCGTGGCGGCTGGCGAGGCGCACGGCCTCGGCGTGCCAAGCGATCAGGCTTGACCAGCGCTCGGTGAGAAGTGTCGAGAGAGGCGTGTTCAGGACATGGGCGACATCTGCGGCGATGCCTCGCCAGTCGGACCAGACGTGTCGCTCTTCGCGAAAGGGAGCAGGATCTCCGCGAGCGCCTCCATCTCGGACGCCTTGATCTTGCGCACCGCTTCCATCGGCCAGCCGGTTTCCGCGACGAGCATCGCCATCAGGGCGGCGGTCTCCGAGCCGGTCGAGGCGAGCGACACCTCATGCGCCGCGATGCCGCCCAGCGTCGGCTCGTCGATGTCGATCACCGCGAATTGGCGATCACCGAGGATGATGGGCTTCTTCAGCGTGACGGTCGGCATGATATGCGATCACAGGTTGCGCCGACGCGGTCGGCTGAGGAGGGTACGTGAGACAGGTATCGGGCGCGTTTGGGTTGCTGTTCACAGTGCTGTGGCTCGTCGGTTCCGCTCTCGCAGCCGAGCCGATCAGCGGCCGTGCCTCCGTCACTGACGGCGACACGCTCGTCATCCGAAACACGAAGATCCGCCTGCACGGCATCGACGCGCCGGAGAGCGCGCAGGTCTGTCAGGATGCTGCTGGGAAAGATTACCGCTGCGGCCAGAAGGCGGCGCTGGCCCTGGCGGACAAGATTGGCGAGGCGACCGTCTCCTGTGAGCCACGCGACACTGACCGCTACGGAAGGACTGTGGCCGTCTGCCAGATGGGCAGCGAGAACCTGAACGCCTGGATGGTCTCCGAGGGTCACGCCATCGCCTACCGGCGCTACTCCGAGGATTACGTGCAGGCTGAAGGCGCGGCCCGGACACGAAAGCGCGGGATCTGGGCTGGTACATTCGAGCCGCCCTCAGACTGGCGGCGTGCCAGGCGTGCGAACGGTGTCGAGACCCGACCAGCGATGCCGAAGTCCCTTGAAACCGCACCGGCGGAGGCTGCGCCCGGCGGCTGCAAAATCAAGGGTAACATCAACGCCAAGGGCGCCAAGATCTACCACGAGCCGGGGAGCCGCGATTACGAGCGCACCCGGATCAACGAGGCGAAGGGCGAGCGCCGGTTCTGTTCGGCGGAGGAAGCCGAGAGGGCAGGATGGCGCGCGACGGGCGGGCGCTAGTGGATAGAATTCGACGCTCGATATCCACTCGCGAGGTCCGCTGAGAGTGGGAAGCAGCCGTGCCCTTCGCGTCGTAAGTGGCCGGACCTGACCCATACCAGCCCTTGAAATAGTCTGCTTCCAAGCCCTTCGGTGTAGCGGACCTCCCTGTTCCTGATCCGGCGTTGCGCTCTTACGATAGGGCTTGCTGGTGTCGTGAGTTATGAGGGTGCTCGTGACACGGACATCAAGCAACCACTGCCCGCCGCGCTTCGGACCCGGCGACCCTCAGCGCCTTGCCGCGCTACGCAGCTACGACATCCTCGACACCTCACCAGAGCCGGAGTTCGACGACATCGCGCAGATGGCCGCACAGGCCTGCGACGCACCGATGGCTCACATCAACTTCATCGATGCCGATCGGCAGTGGATCAAGGCAGCCGTCGGGCACGATGCGCGCGAAATGCCGCTCCACTTCGGCTTCTGCACCCAGACTCTGGCGGAGGATGGCATTCTCGTTCTGCCAAATCTCAAGCGAGAGCCGGAGCTCGCATCCAACCCTCTCGTCACCGACGAGCCGCACCTGCGCTTCTACGCCGGCGTCCCGCTGGTCACGCGGGATGGTTGGGCCATCGGCACGCTGTGCGTGCTCGACCGCGAGCCACGCACTCTGACCGCGCAGCAGGAGTTCATCCTGAAGGCGCTCGCCCGAACCGTGATGGCGCAACTGGAGAGCCGACGCTCTGCGGCTGCCCTGCGGGCGCGGGAGGCCGAACTCCGGCTGGTGGCCGATGCCATGCCGGTCCTGATCGGCTTCATCGACCGCAGCTTCACCTACCGCTTCGCCAACGCCGCCTATCAAACCTGGACCGGGCGTGCGCCCGAAGATGTCGTCGGCCGCACCATCTGGCAGGTGCTCAGCGCAGGCGAGTTTGAGGCCCGGCTCCCACAGATCGAGCGAGCGCTCGCGGGCGAGGAGGTGCGGTTCGAGCACAACTGGGCCTGCCCGGACGGCCAGGTCCGGGTTGCCGACATCCGCTACATGCCGCGCTTCGCAGCCGCCGGCTCGGTCGACGGCTTCTACGTCTTCGTGCACGACGTCAGCGACCGCAAAAGGGTCGAGGACCTGCTTCAAACCCGGGCCAATCGTCTTGAGGCGCAGGTCGCCTTTCAGACGCGGGACCGCGACCGGATCTGGACCCTGTCGCCAGTGCTGAAGGTCGTCGCGGCGCCAAACGGTCGGATCGAGAGTGTGAACCCCTCATGGACCCGCGCGCTGGGCTGGTCCGAGGGTCAGACGGTCGGACGAGACTTCTCGATTTTTGTGGCGCCTGAGGAGCGAGGAGCCACCTCGGTCCTCCTAGGTCGCCTTGCGGCTGCAAAGCCTGTCGAGGACACCGAACTGTCTTGCGTCACGCACGACGGCAGCACGCGGCGCATCCTCTGGACGATCGTGCCTGAGGACGGATTGCTCTACGGATTCGGCCGCGACATCACCGAGCAGCGGCACGCCGAAGAGGCCCTGCGCCAGGCCCAGAAGATGGAGGCAGTCGGCCAGCTCACGGGCGGCATCGCGCACGACTTCAACAACCTGCTCACCGGCATCGTCGGCTCTCTCGACATGATGCAGACCCGCATCGCGCAGGGCCGTACCGACACGATCGAGCGCTACGCCAAGGCGGCGATGTCCTCGGCCAACCGGGCGGCGGCGCTCACGCACCGCCTCCTCGCCTTCGCCCGCCGTCAGCCGCTGGAGCCGAAGCCGGTCAACGCCAACACGCTCGTAGCCTCGCTGGAGGACTTGCTGCGCCGGACCATCGGCGAGGCCATCAGCCTAGAGATCGTCACGGCGGGTGGGCTCTGGCCGACCCTGTGCGACCCGCATCAGCTGGAAAGCGCGATCTTGAACCTCGCCATCAACGCGCGCGATGCAATGCCGGATGGCGGCAAGCTCACGATCGAGACCTGCAACACGCACCTCGACCGAGCCTACGCCAAGCTGCACCCGGGTGTAGAGCCTGGCCAGTACATCTGCATCTGCGTGACAGACACGGGCACCGGGATGCCGCCGGACGTCATCGCGCGGGCCTTCGACCCGTTCTTCACGACCAAACCGATGGGCCAGGGAACGGGGCTTGGCCTGTCGATGATCTACGGCTTCGCGCGCCAATCCGAGGGGCACGCCAAGATCTACTCCGAGGTTGGCCAAGGCACGACGGTGAAGATCTACCTGCCGCGCCACCGGGGTGCGCTCGCGGCCGAGGAGGCTGAGGCCACCGGCCTCACCGAGGCGCTTCGGGCGGAGGCCGGCGAGACAGTGCTCGTCGTCGAGGATGAGCCGGTGGTACGCGACCTCATCGTCGAGGTACTCGCTGATCTCGGCTACCGCGCCCTGGAGGCGCAGGACGGCCCCTCGGGGCTCAAGGTTCTGCAATCGCGCGAGCGCATCGACCTACTTGTCACGGATGTGGGCCTGCCGGGCCTGAACGGGCGCCAGCTCGCCGACCAAGCCCGCGAGACCCGCCCGGAGCTGAAGGTGCTGTTCATCACGGGCTATGCCGAGAACGCGATGTTCGGGAACGGTCAACTCGACCCGGGCATGCAGATGATCACCAAGCCCTTTCCGGTAGAAGCCCTCGCTACCCGCATTCGGGCAATGATTGAGAGCTGACTGGATCGAAGCTCAGTACTTCATTGGCGTGGTCGCGTGCGTCCAGCTTCGGGGCGGGGGCAGTGCGGGCTTTCAGCTACGCTTTTGGCGGATTGTCTTCAGCTGCGAGCCTTGCTGACTCTGCCGGCGTTACACCATCGCGGCGGCAGTCCGTCAAAGCCGAGCTTGAACTCTACTCGGGACTCCAGCGCATTCACCCCAGCTGCGCTTCTGACCCCCAGCGGGCATTTGAGCAGCCGTCGCGCAAGGACCGCTTGGGGTCGAGAGCGGCTCCTCGATTGGGTATTGAGCAACAGGCTTCGGCGTTAGATCCCCAGTGCCCGCCGCGTCGGCGCGAACCAATCCACGCTGCCGGAGCGCGCCACGTTCTCGTCGTCGTCGACATAGAAGATCTCCTCGCCGTCGATGACGAGCTCGTAGTGCGAGACCTCCACGATGGTGTGATTGCACTTCATCAGCTCGCCCGGCGTGTTCTCGTCCGGCTCCCAGGCGTTGACCACGCCCTCGATGATAGCCCGGGCCGGCACCACGCCACCGCGCCGCACACGCACCGAGCCGGCAAAGACCCACTTGTCGAACGAGCCGGCCGCAAGCCCGAAGTGGCGCAGCGTGTCGAGGTCGAAGCCGCCGGTGGCATACTTCGGCTCGAGCGCTTCGATCTGAGGAAAGCTGAGATTGAGGCTCATCACCGAGCCGCCAGCCATGTGCTCGGAGGTGCGCCGGGTGAGCGCCGGCAGCGCCATGGTCTGGATGATCTTCTGGCGCGACGACTCGGGCTGGTCGGCCCGGCGCACGTCGATCGCTTCCATCACGTAGGGGTACTGGATGGCCATTGCGGCGCTCCTTCAAGCATGGCTGTCGAGGGACCGAAGAGCCGGTCACAGAATGGCGGAGGCGTTGATCCGGGCCGCGATGTCGGCGACGAGATCCGTGACGGCCTGGCGGTAACGGCGCACATTGCGCTTGGCGACGCGGAAGACCGGCGCCTCCTCGATGCCGAGATCGACCGTGAGACGTCCGGCCCGCACCTGCTCGGGCGAGTTCTCGTCAGGCTTGAACTCGACCTTGTAGCCGAGGATGTCGTTGCCCGCCTTGTGGTCGCGCAGGTTGAACTTGAGCGAGTTGATCCAGGCCTCGGCGTCCGACGCGCTGATCTTGCGGCCGAGGAACTGCCGGGTCGCGCGCTGATGCTCGACGTCGATCGCGTCAGCGCCGCGGACCTGGTGGATCTGCTGCCACGCATCGCCATCAGTGGCGCAGTTGTCCGTGCCGATGAAAACGAAGCCGCCGTCCGCGATGGCGCCGTCAACGTCAACCTCGCCGCGCACCACGATCGAGACTTCCGCCGCGAGCAGCTGCTGGCCCTCGACCGAGCCGTCGCGCAGATCGAAGGCGATGTCGCGCGAGGCGCCCACCAGTCCGTGGATCTGCCGGTTGGCGAAGGGTTCGAACGGCTTGCCGCCGTTCTGGAAGTCGGCCCGGCTGATCAGACCCAGGATGCGGGGCGCCATGGGCCGGGTGATGACGGTCGCGCCGTCGGTATCGAAGACGCGGGCCGCGACGCCGACCGGCATGATGCGGTCCGAGCCGATCGTCTCGCGGGCATCAATCGCGGCATCGCGGTTGCTGTCATCCACATCGACCACGGCGATAGCGAGCAACGCCGAGAGCACCTCGGGCAGGGCCGCGACGACAGGGTTGGCATCGGTGCCCGTGCGCTGCGCGGTGTAGCCCGGGCAGCCGACGAGGCGCGGGGTGGCGTTGATGCTGGACGGAGCCGCCTTCAGCACCTGCAGGCCGGCGACGATGTTGGCCTGCGTCGTGACGAGCTTCGCGGCCGTATCGCCCCCGGTGCCCTCGGCGCACCGGATCACAGTGATGTCGGCGGCCTGCGAACCGGGTGCGATCTGCGCGTTCACGGCTGCCACCGCGTCGGCGAGGTAGCCGGTGCCGAGCTTCGACGTGAAGGTCACATCCGAGGAGGAGAACCGGACCGCTTTGAACGATGAGGCGTCGCCAGCCGTGCCGGCCGGGAACAGCGTGTCGTCCGCGCCGGTCGAGGTCGAAACGAAGGCGATCTTGGAGAAGTCGACCGGGCCGAGCGCAACCGGCTCGTCCGAGAAACGCTGGTCAATGGTGCCGAAAACGGGTGCGGTGGCCATGGATGAATCCTCTCAGGCAGGGAGATGCACGGCGCGGCCCGAGAGGGCAGCCGGAGGTGTCGAGGTGGATGGAGGAGAGAGATCGAGGCGGCGCATCCAGCGCCGGCCCTCAGAACTTGATCTCGGGCGTGGTGATCTTGATCGCGTCGGACGTGTCGGCCGCGGCCTGCAAACCGAGGATGGGCAGGCCTTCTGCGCCGGCCGAGCCCCAGACGCGGATGGCGCGCAGCTGCTGACCGTTGTCGGCCACGATCTCTGTCACCAGGATCTTCGACACATCAGTGACCCGGATCGTCTCGGTGGGGCGCTTCACTTCGGAGGACATGGGCGCCCCTTAGGCCGGCCAGCCGGCGTTGATGTCGATGGCGGTGAGCTCCGTCTCGTCAGCTGTGGCCACGGCGTCCTTGAGCGCCCAAGCGCGGGCGATGAAGCCGCCGAGGTAGGCCTGCATCGCGGTCAGGACCGAAGCGGCCTGCGCGGCTGTGACAGGCACGTTGACGTTGGCCTCCGTGCGGAGCGATCCAAGGGGGGCGTTGGCCTGACCTTGTGCGATCAAGGTGTTGGCAACGGATGCCACCGAGAGCCAGTTGGTCTGGTCCTTAGTGTCGCGGTTCTGCAGGACCTGGACGCCGTAGGCGCCCCCGAAATCGTGCGGGTAGCCGGCCCGCATCCCCGCCCCGGCCCGCGCGTCGATCGCAGATTTGAGCGCTGCTTTGCGCTCGTCGAGCGGGACCGGCGGCGGCCCGAAGGTGTTTTTCTTCGGGTCGTGCAGATCGTCGATCGAGGCGGTCTCGCTGGCGACGAGACGGAAGCCGTCGAGGACAAATCCCTCGGCGGCCAGGATGGTGTTGACGACGCGCGATGTCGCAGGGTCGATGACTGCGGTTCGCATGGATCTCACCCGTAATAGATGCGGACTTCGCCGCGCCCGCCATCGCCGCCGTAGCCGCCAAAGCCGCCATTGGTCTGGACGCCGCCGCCGCCGCCTCCGCCACCGCCGGGCGCGGCGCCGTTGCCGCCCCTGCCGCCGCGGGTGCTGACGGCGCTTGTCCCGCCGCCGCCGGATCCTCCGCCGCCCATACCGTTCGGCTGCACGATGCCGCTGACGCCGCTGTTGGGCGTCGTCGTGGTCGGGGCCACGCCAGGCGGCCCCGTCCCATTGACGCCGCTTGTCCCGCCAGCTCCGCTGTTAGCGCTCTGGCCAGGGCCTCCACCGCCACCGCCTGCGCCGGCCAGCTTCGAGGTTCCGCCCGCAGAGCCAGCCCCGGCTCCGGTGCTGCCGGCGCCGCCAAGGCCGCCCGCGTCGAGCGCACCGGACGTTCCGCCTCCCATGGCCCCGCCGGGTGTGCTGGTGGTAAAGCCGCCGTAAGCGAAGTGATTGAGGAAGCCTGTATTGCCACCGGATCCACCCGCGGTACCATCTCCGCCGGTCGAGCCGGTCCCGCCAGACCCAACCGTGATAGTTGAGCCCACGCCAGCCGTCTGAACCGGGACGGCTCCGAACCAGCGACCGCCGCCGCTGCCGCCGCTGCCGCCCGTGCCGGCCGCGCTATAGGAACCTTGGGTTCCGCCCTGGCCGCCGCCGATCAGGTCGGCCAGGCACCACTTGATATGCGGACCCCAATAGAAGGTGTCCGACGATGTGAATATCATTGAGCCGCCCTTGAGCAGCTCGGAGACCATCGTGGAGCCGTCTGAGGAGAAGCGGCGCTCCTCGCCGGGATACATGCGCCAAAACGACACCACACCGTCCGAGACGTTGTTGCCGATCTGTATAAAGCCGCTCGTGCCGTTGCGGAGGATGACCCACCAGCCAGCCTTGAGATTGGCCGGCGTGTCGAAGGTCTGGCTGATGTTGCCGGTGCCCGTAATATCGATGAGCTTGCCGCGGTCGGCCGCGACGAGCTGCGTATTGCCCGTGCGGTTCACCCTGGTGAGCTTTCCGCCCGTGTCGGCCGCCGTCTGCGCGTTGTTGGCCGCCGTCTGTGCCGCAGTGATACCCGCCGACAGACCGGTACTCAGAGCGTCAAGGTCGGCCTGCTGCGCGGCCGTGTCGATATTGTCGCGCTGCGTCCGGCTGACGAAGACGCGCGTCAGCGTCTCCGTTACCTGGTCGGCCGGGACGCCGGTCGACTCGATCTCCTCGAGCGCCGCGCGGATGATCTCGAGCTTCGTTTGCGCGTCGAGAACGAGGGGATTGATCCCCTCCGTGATGCGCTGAAGCGCGACGCCGATCCCCTCCGCGACGAGCGCGTCGAAAGTCAGGCCGCGCTGCTCAAGCGCAACGGTCCGCATGTGCAGCGAGAGGAACCGCCGCGTCAGTTCTTCGGCATTAAGGCGCGTCTTGCCGTCAAAAAACCGATACTCGGCGTCGAAGTCGACGGCGTCGGCCATCTCAGGCGCGCTCCACCGCGTCGGCGACCTGATCCTTGATCGCATTCAGCACCTCGCCTGACAGCAAGATCTCGTCGTGCGAGGGCAGGATATAGGTGCCGTCCGGCAGTTGGACCGGACGGGTGACCGTGACCGCATACTTTGCGTCGGCCTTGATGGTCTTCGGCAGGGGCATGGGACCAGCTCCGGATGCGGTAGGGGCAGGCGCGCAGCCGTCAGGCTGCGAACCAGAAGTCCGTCGAGATGATGAACGTGTTGGCGGCCGCGTCCGTCACGCCCACACTCTTGAAGCGGAAGCTGTTCGTGGCCGCGATCGGGAACGTGCAGGTCCAGACGAACGCCTTCGGGTCGTAGCCATCGACCGTCTTCACGATGCTCGACGGGTTGATATTGCTCGCGCCCACGATCATCGTCGGCGTGAAAGTGTGATGGGCCGGGTCGAAGTTCTCCAGCCGGAACTCCACTTTGACGCTCGTCGTGGTCACGCCGGCCGGCAGCGTGAACAGCTTCGAGATCCAGGTGAAATCAGTGCGCGGGCGCCATGCCCACGTTTCCGACTGCGCCAAGTCGATACCGGGCATCAGATCCGTGGTGCCGATGAACACCGCCCGGAACTGCATCAGCGGCGGCAAGCCGTTGAAGGGCGTCATGCCGGTGTCGGGCGCAATCGGGAACCAGGCGTTGCCGGTGGCGGGCTTCACCTCCAGGGTAAGCCTCGTGCCGTCCGGGACCTTGCCGGCGATCAGCGTCTTCAGGTTCGAGATGCCGTTCTGGCAAGAGAGCGGCTGGAGATCGACCTCGACGCGGGTGGTCGCGAACTTCGCATAGATCGCCTCGAAGGCGAGGTCGAGCGTGAGCGAGCCCTGAAACCAGCCGCCGTCCGAGCCCTGGAAAAAGGAGCCCTGCGCGTACTTGTTGTTCGAGACCTGACAGAAGAAGTGCTGCCCGCTCGTGACTGCGACGAGCCCGTAGCGCTTGCCCGGGTCGAGATAGCGCGGCGGGAAGGCGAAGCGGGTCGCGGCCGGATAGGTCTTCAGATTGGCCGCAGGCACCTCCGAGACCGCGATAACCTTGGTGAGATCAGGTGAGGCCGAAGCCGTCGTCTCGCATAGGACGAGCTTCACAGAGCCGGCAGAGGCGGCCTTCGAAAGGAAAAGGTTGATGCCGGTAAGCCAGCCGGCCGCATTGTTGAGGAAGGTCTGCGCACACTGTGAGCCGTTCAGCCCTTCCGTCGTGACGACGGCATCCCAATAGGTCTCAGTCCAGGTGTCGGTCCAGAACTGGGTCAGACGCACCTCTCTGTGATCGCCCGCCGTGCCGGTCTCCGCACCCCAATCCTTGCCGGTGAAGGCGACAGCGAAGGTCTCGCCGTTCTTCGTAAGCACCTGCGACGTGGCGTTATAAGTGCCGGTGTAGAACTCCGGTCGGTTGGTGCATGTCGTATAGCTGGTGCCGTAGCTCGTCGCCGAGCGCGACACACTGCGCTGCACCATCGTCGTGACTTGATACTGATTGTCTGCTGCCGAAATCTGGGCATCGTTGCCGACGACCGAGATCCGCTTCTCCTCGGTATAGGCCGGCAGGATGAAGTCACCCGTCTTGGTGATCTTCGGCTCGGAGGGATTAAGCGGACGGATCTGGGCGATGACGATGGCGGCCGGCGGGAAGCGCACGCCCTCCTGCCGCAGCGCGAGCCAGGACGGATGCGCCGGATCAGACCCATCATCGTCCTGGAAGTAGTCGAAGCCGTAGCCGACCTGCACGGTTGGGATCTTCTCCAGCCGCTTCAGGCGCGCGACGTCCATCAAGAGCGACCGCAGGGTCGATGCGGACGGGATGCCCTTCTGGCCCTCGGCGAGGTTGGCGATGTCGGTGGCGAGCGTCTCGATGCGCTTGCCGGCGCCTTCCTGGAAGGCCTCGGAAACGTCCGCGCGCACTCGCAGGGCTTCGGCCGACTGGAGCTCGGTCTCCGCCAGCATCGTGATGCGCTCGATGCCGGTCGGCGTGAGCAAGATGTCGGCGACCGCCACGAGGCCAGTCCCGACCGCGCCGCGTACCGGGTTCGGGCTCTCGGCGCCGAAGATGACGTCCATCTGCAGGGCGCGGCGGCGCTCCAGCGGCACGGTGCGCGCCTCGGCCTCGCCGGTCGCCTCGCTGACGATGAAGTCGCGCGGCTGCAGATCGGTGTCGATCTCGGTGCCCCAAATCAGCACGGTGGCGATCTTCTGTGTCGTAACCGGCAGATTGGCGGTCAGGGTGTAGCCGGTGGCAACATCGCGGTAATAGATCTTGCCGCCCAGATAGACCCGGCCGGGCGCCACGGTGATCGCCGCCGCACCGTTCTGCACGACATCGCAGTCGACGTAGTAGTTGCCGGCTCCGATGCCGTCACGCACGGCCGCGTCAACGTGACCCTGCGCGAAGATGCCGATGTTCGAGGCGTCGGCGCCCGTGAGCTCCTGGTAGTCCTGTAGGGCAACGCGCCTCATCGGCTGATCTCCACTTGATCGCCGCAGACCGCATCCCCGCAAAGCAGGTTCGGGCCGGGGCTAAGGATGGCGTGATGGTCGAGGTCGACGTAGACCTGATCGCGCAGCGACCGGGCCGAGCGGATGGCACGCAAGGCCTCGTCGAGCCGGCTGCGATCAGCCGGCAGAAGGTGCTTGCGGTTGAGGTACTGGCGAGGGCCCACGAAGGCCTTGCGAGGCGTGACAGGGCGCGTGATCCGGACGTTGACGTCGGCCGTGAAAGGCGGCTGTCCGAGCCGAGTACGGCTGAGGAAGAAGCGGCCTCGGCCGGGCGGGACGTGCCGGCCGGGCTCGTAGAGCCAGACCGTATCGTAGACCCGGAGATACGAGGTTGATGGCGCCGGGTTGGCGTTGACGCCGAGGAAGCGGCCCAGGCCCTTGCCGAGGAAGAGCTTCGCCCGCGGCGCCGTCGTATGACCGTGCACCTCGACAGGCGTCGGATCAATCGGGGTCTGGCTCGGCGAGACGACGAGGCGCTTGCGGCCGGTAGTGGCCGCCGCGTAGGCGACCGAATGGGTAAGCCGCACCGTCTTCGACTGCGCCCCGCCACCGAGGAAGCGCCGCCGTCCCTCGTAACCCAGGAAGGCTGTCAGGGGCCGCAGGTTCAGCAGGTGCACCTGCTCCTCGACGATCGCGATCCGGCTCTCGTCGAGCCGGGTCGTTACCGTGACCCGCAGCGGCACCTCAACGCCGCGGTCGTAGAGCGTAGCAACGCGCCCGGCCCGATCTTCCGCGGACGAGGGCAGCAGGCCGCGCTGCGCAGCCCCTTTGGCCGTCAGGAAGCTCGCACGCAGGAAGAACGACCGCTTGCGCTTCGCCTTGCCCCGGTAGGGATAGATCCGCAGCTCGGGATAGTGCGTCAGCCAGGCGGCGCGATCCGCGGCTGTGAAGCTCGGCCCGAGATGGGCGGTGGCCGGCGGGCGCCGGAACTTCGTGACCTCGGCGCCGGTCAGCGCCACGTAGCGGCGGAGCGCGTAGGGCGTGCCCTTGCGCTGGTGCAGCGGCAGCGAGGCGGCCACAGCCGCGCGGTGAGCAGTGTCGTCGCCGGCGCCCGGCCAGACATCGACCGAGAGGCCCCAGGCCACGAACGGCAGGAAGCGCCCCGTGACGGCGGTCGGCTGGCTCAGCGTGTCGAGCGGAACCGGCACATCGCTGACGCGCGCGCTCGTCTCCGCAAGTCGGCCCTCGAAGGGCGTGTGGTTCGTCGGCAGCAGCTTCGTGGCGCCAGGCCGGGCGCTCGTCACAGTAGCACCTGCGTGCGCAGCGTCACGGCGGCGGGGTCGAGATAGCCAATCTGCTTGTCCGTCGGGCGGATATCAGAGAGCGGCGCCCCCATCAGCACGGTCTCGACGGCCGGCACCTTGGCAGCAGTCTCGTGCCCGAGGCGGTAGTGCGTCTGCGCGATCTTGTAGCGCGAGGCGCCGTAGGCCCGGATTGCAGCCTCGGCCGCCGTCTTCAGCGTGCCCGGATCCGGCCCGCGAGGGATCAGCAGTGTCGCCTCGACGCCGTAGCGCAGCACCTCGGCGCGCACGACCGCGACCTCGTCCGTGAGCGGGGTAATGTCCTCGCGCTGAAACAAGTCGACGACCTTGGCGACGACATCATCCGAGACCAGCGTGCCGTCCGGCCCAGCCAGGACCACGTTCACGCGGCCGGCCTTCGGGCTGTAGGCCCAGGCATCGAAAATGCCGAGATCCGCGCTCAGCGCGTGAAAGATGTAGGCGCCCTGCGCGCCCGCAGTCGAGAAGGTCTCGGGCGCGAGCTGCACGCGGCGGCGGAGGCGCTCGTCGCCCTCGCCGTCGAGGCGCGTCACGCCGAACAGGGCGGCGAGGTGGTCGAGGTTCGTGCCCGCCGCATAGGCGAGGAGCAACCCGCGCGCGGCATCGTTGACCCGGGCCCGGACCAGCAGCTCGCGATAGGCGAAGGCCTCGATCAGGATGACGGCGGAATCCGTCTCCAGCATCGTGACGTCATAGGCCGGCAGGCTCGGATCCTTCGCCCGCACCGTTGCCCAGCGCGCGGCAAAGGCGGCCTTCATCTCGGCTACGACATCATCGAAGCTCAGCGCGTCGAGAATGTCGGGCGGAGCGAGATCGGAGAGCGAGACGACGGTCGGCGCGTAGGACAGAGCGTTCATGCCGCCACCCTCGTCGCCTGCAGCGTCCCGGCCTCAGTGAAGCCGACGCCAATGAAGGCAGGCTCCTCGGTCATGTCGCCAAGGTGCCCGCGCGGGCGATAAATCACCTCCATCACGAAGGAGACGGCACCTTGCCGGATCTCCTCGACGGAGGGCGCCACCGACACCTTCACGACGCGCAGCCGCGGCTCCCAGATCGTGATGGCGAGCGCGAACACGGCGGTGGCGAGCGCCAGGAGGTCGGGCGTCAGCTTGCGGCCAAGAAGCCGGCGCATGCCGCCGCCGAAGTGGCGCAGCATCACCCGCTCCCCGATCTCCGTCTCGAAGATCACGTCCACGCTCTGCAAGACATGATCCCAATCCGAGAGCGGCCGGCCCGTGAACCGGCTGATGCCGCAAGAGGTCATGACGGCGTCAGCGGGCCCGGCGGGGCTTGCGCGGAGCATCCGTCTCCGGCTCGATCCTGTCGATCTCGTCGGCCAGCGTGGGCAGCTTGGGTTCATCGCTCGCCTGGGGCGAGCCGCCGTCGTCGTCCGAAGCCGGCGTGATCCGGCCCATGTCGCGCTCGTACATGGCCTGCGCCTCGGTCAGCTTGACGATGTCGCCGACCTTCGTGCCGTGCGGGAACGCGGCGAGGTTGGCGCCCTCGCCGACGCGGTAAGCAGTCTTCTTCATGGGAGATCTCCGAAGCTCAGGCTTCCGGGTTGCCGGACTTCTCGCCGCCCGACTTCACGCCGCTGTGGACGTGGTCCTTGCCGATGTTGCGGTCGTCGTGCTGGACCTTGCCGTTCTCGAACTTGGTCCCGTCCTTCGTGGTGCGCCGGACGTGATCGCCGATCTTCTCGACGACACCGTCCTTGCCGAAAGTGATGCTGTTGTTCTCGCCCCAGGACATGACGTGGCCGTCCTTGGTCAGCGTCATCTTCCAGTCCCCGAACGTGTCGACGTTCTCGTCGGTCCTCTCGGAGGGCTGAGGGTTCTGGTCCGAGAAACCGCCTTTGGGCATGATGAAGCCCTGGCGCGGGTCTCCGTCTGGGCAGATGGCGTAGACGATCTGGCCTTTGGTCAGCGGCCGCCACGTCTTGTAGGCGCCGCCCTGCTCCGGGTGCGGAAACCACGGACTCGGGACGGCCTTGCCATCCTCCTCAGCGAACTTGATCTGGTAGCCCTTCTTGCCGTCGACCTGCTCGATCGTGCCGACCCGGAGCATGTTGGTGTTCTTGTGCTCGACCTCGGCTAGACGCTGACCCAGCCGGATCACCTCCCGCAGGAGATCGTCGAAGTCGCTCACGGCGAGGGCTCGGCTTCCAGGGCGGTGGTACGGTCCGGGCGCTCAATGGTCATGCGCTGCGCCAGTGGCTCGCCCTCCGGCGCGAACAGCGGGCCCAGGCCTAGCGCGCGGTACGAGGCGTCTGTCAGACCGAGATCGGCCTGCCGTCGGCGCCACTCGGGCAACGGCTCGCCGACGATCATGCCTTCGAGGAGCGGTACGTCGGCCGCAAGACGGGAATCGGCCGCCATCATGCCGCGCAGCCGGGCGATCGGCCCGTCAGGCGCAGCGCCGAAGTCCGGCTCGGCGATCGTGTCGGCCTGGATCACGTACTGGCGCGCTGCGTAGCGAATACCCTGCTCGGCATTGGCGCCGCGGGTGATCGTGATCTCCTTCGGCCAGAAGGCGATCTCGCGCAGGAGGTCCGACCAGGCACCACCGACCTGGATCTCGCGCCAGATCTGGCGGCCGATCATGTTAAGGGCCGTCTCCAGCCCCTCGTCGGTGTGCGGGATGTCGAGGCGCAGCGCCTGGCCGCCGCCTTCCTCGACCGGCAGATCGACCCGCACGATGCCGCCGACCGCAACCTCGATGACGATGTTGATGGTGCGCGGCGCGTCGAGCGCGGCCCAGCCCTTGACCTCGAGCTTCTCGTCGTCGGTCGAGATCACGATGAAGGGCTTGGCGCCCTGCTTGTTGACCATTTCCTCGATCGGCTGGACGGCCGAGTCGTAGACCCGGCCCTCGGCCAGCGTCCTGTCGACGAGCGCCGCACCAAGGCAGGTCCGGATGGCGTAGGCGATGATGCTCACGCTCTAGCCTCCGGCGACGAGTTCGAGTTGGAGCTCGCCACTGTCGCGCGCCGGCGGCGCGCAGCTGATGGTGAAGGTCGGGGCATCGACCCGGTCGAGCAGCACGACCTTGTCGCCAGCCGCCGGCACGTAGCCCAGAAGCGTGAGCTGCGCGGGCGAGATCCGGACCGTCTGCGAAGCCGTGTTGATCCGGGTCATGCTCTGGAACTTCGAGCCTTCCCGGTTGCCCTCGAGTTCGGTGGGCTTCGGAGCCGAGCGGTAGCGCCCGATGATCTCGCGGACCGGGCGGGTCGGGTCGGTGCCGGCCGCGCCCCGCCAGCCCGCCGAGGCCTGCGGCAGGACGCGGATGCGCTCGCCATAGGCGTCGTCGAGTGCATCCTGCATCTCATCGTCGAGGTCGGCGAAGGCGCCCATGGCCTGCTACGCGGCCTTCAGCGCCGCGATCACGTCGGCCTTGTTCCTGGCCTGCGAGACGTCGACGCCGCGCTCGGCCGCGAGCTTGTCGAGCTCGGGCCGGGTCATGGCGTCGTAGTCGGGGTCGTCGGGCTTCTTCGCCTCGACGGCATCGGTCTCATTAGAGCCGGTCGGGAAGTCGGGAACCGATTCCCTGACCGGCTCGACTGCCTTGGCGACCAGGGCCGCCTGAGCCTCATGGAAGCCGAGATGCGCGATCTCGCCTTTCTCGTCGCCAAAGATGTACTTGACCTTCATGGCTGTTCTCCCGTGGCGCTCGCGCGGTCAGGCCGCGCGGCGCAGGGTTGCGGGGGTCACGCGGCCGAGGTGCCGCGGACGAGCAGCGACGGGCGCTTGCAGAGCGGGAGCGGGTTGGACTGCGTGTGCAGCTTCACCCAGCGCCAGAACTCCAGATCCATCGCCTGTCGGGCGTAGACCTCAAGGCCGGGCGTGTTGACCACGTCCATGAAGTCGCCGGGGGCGAAGTAGGTCGAGAAGGTCTCCGTCGTGCCGCGCGGGAAGAAGCGCGCCTCGCCCGCCGGGATGAAGCGGCGGCGCACCTTGCTGCCGTCCTCCGCTAGCTGCGTGGCGGAGCCGCGGTACTCCTCGAACATGATTCCCTGGAACGGGAACATGCGCCGGACATCGTCGCGCAGGGGGTTGGCCTGGGGCGACGAGGAGAAATACTTGTAGGCGTCCTGCACGTCCTTGTCGGACACGACGCTGTCGAAGAACTCCGGGCTGCACAGCGCGTGCACGCTGGTCATGACGTCGCCGAGGAGATTGTCCTCCAGATAGCCGGTCACCTGGCGGCACTTGCCGGCGATGCCGGGCTTCGTCCCCGCGAAGTCGAAGTTGATCGTCTTCTGCGTGACCCCGAACTCTGCGAACAGATCGTAGATCAGAGAGCCGTCGGCATCGAGGATCTGACCCGAGAGCGCGCCCATCCGGAGAAACTCCAGGGTGATCGCATGCTTGCGCCGCATCGTGGCGAGCTTGCGGTTCACCATGTCTTGAACGTTCTCCAGCACGTTGCCGCCGAGCGAGACGACGTTCTGGACATCCTTGGCCAGGACGAAATCATCGTGCGGAATGTGTGGGATCTCGAAGGAGCGGATGTTCCGCTTCTCCTTGGTGCCGAGCGACGGCGGACCGCCACGGGCACGGGTCGGAAGCAGGTTCAGCTCGCCATTGACGAACTGCACTGCCACGCTGGTCGTGGGCGCACCCTCGCCCGGCATCAGGTCGAGTTCCTGCAGCCGACCATAGGTGTTCGGAACCACGTTGACGGCGGAGGTCAGCTCCACCGCGTTGAACGCGTCGCCGTTGAAGACATCTGCAATCAGGGGCATGGGTCAGGCTCCTTCGCGCACGAGGATGCCGAGCGCGGCGAGCGCGGCGTTTTCCGTCGCGCGCTCCGCTGCCGTGTCCACGTCCGAACCGCGGGTAAGGCCCTGGTGCGCCACGATGGCGTCACGGGCGATGAAGACGACGCGCTCGTCGCCGTTGGTGGTGTCGACCGTGTCGAGCAGGATGCCCGCCACATTCTGCGATCCATCCGCGGCCGCGAGAGTGCGGACCTTCAGCTTGCCGGAGGCGGTGACGCGGCCGAGCACGGTGCCCGACTTCACCACGCCCTGGCCGATCAGAAGGATGCCCTGGTCGCGCGAGTAGAGGCTGTCCGCCTCCCGCTTGAGCCAGTCGCTAGCGTAATCGCGCTCGATGATGTTCGTGGGCATAGGATCACGCTCCCTTCTTGGCGTGGGCGCGCTTCATGCGCTCGGCGAGGCCGCCGGGGACGTAGCCGGCGGCGGTGGCGGCGCCCGTTCCCGCAAGGGTCTGGGTCGCGACGGTGGAAGCGGCGGAAGCCGACGCGCGGGCGTCGATCAGCTCCTTGCGGACGTCGCTCGGCTTCGCGTCCTTCTCGATGAAGGCGGTGGCGAGCTCGGGCCTTCCGGCGAGCGTGCAGATCTCGTTGATCTCCCGCACATAGGAGAGGGCATCGGCGCGGCCGGCCGCGCGCGCATCGTCGATGCTGACGACGTTGGTGGCCTGAGGCGTAGCGGTGGCCGGAGCCGACTGAGCGGCAGCGGGCTGCGTGGCCGGGGCGGCGGGAGCACCCGCGGCCGGATCGTTGGTCGACGGCATCGGGGTCTCCTTGTTGCCGGGTTGCGGAACTGCGGCAGCGGAGGCCGTCGCAGTATTGGGGAGCGGTCGTTTGCTCCAGCCGCGCGCGTCGGCCATCGCAACGAGACGCTGCGGAGCCTTGGCGTAGGCGCGGAAGGGGAAAGGTGCGGGCTCGTCGTCGCTGGCCGCGCCGATCCGGTCGGCGTAGCCCTTGGCGACGGCATCCTCTGCGGTCAGCCAGGTCTCAGCCGCCATCTCGGACCGGATCTCCTCGACGGGCCGCTCGGTCGCGTCGGCATAGATCGCCGCGAGGCTGGCGCAGACGACCTCGAGGTAGGCGAGGCTCTTCTGGTGCTCGGAGGCGTTGCCCTCCGTCCAGACGGCCGCGTCGTGCACCATCATCATGGCGCCGGCGGCCATGACCCGCTCGTCGCCGGCCTGCGCGATGATGGAGGCGGCCGAGGCCGCTAACCCCTCAACCACAGTGGTCACGCGACCCTTGTGCGCGGACAGGACGGCATGGATCGCAAGCCCCTCGTGCGCGATGCCTCCGCTCGAGTTGATCCGCACGGTGACGTCGGCGGTCGGGCCGAGCGCGGCGAGGGAGTGCACCACGTCGGAGGCGGTGAACCCCTCATCCCAGAAGGAGCCGCCGACCATTCCGTGCAGCACGATGCAGCCGTCGACCAGAAGGTCGCGGCCGGGGCCGTAGCAGTAGTCCATGGTGAACTTCCGTTCAGGCGGCGTCGGCCGCGTCTGCCCCAGGAACCGGGTTCGGATCGTCGACCGTGCCGCCGTCGAGCCGGAGCCCGAAGCCGTCGGCGCGGTCCTGATCTTCCTTGCGGCGGGTATCGATCTCCTCAGCGTCGCCGCCGCGGGCCTCGATCGCATCCGAGCGGGGCATGATGCCCATCTTGATCGCGAGCTCGTCCGCCCTGAGATCTTTCAGCGGATCGACCCAATCCCACTTCGGCGGCATCCAGCGCACGGTGGACAGGGCCCGCTTGTCGCGATTGAACACGGTCGGTGTGAGCCCCGGCACCGAGCCGGCCAGCGCCGCTGTCGCGATCCAGCGGGCCCAGACCGGCCGGCACAGCTGGAACACCAAAGTCTGGTGCTGGAACTGCGAGACCCGGCGCTTGAACTCGAGCTCGATGCTGCGTTGGGATGAGAAGTTGCCCTTGGAGGCGTCGCCCGTCAGTGCAGCGTAGGGCACGCCGCAGGCCGCCGCGATGGCGAGCAGGTTGCGGAACTGGAAGGCCTCGTAGGAGCCGCCGACCTCGGTTGGGTTCGAGAACCTGATGTCCTCGCCGGGATTCAGAACCTGGAGCGTGCCCGGCTCGAGGTCGGCCAGCGTAGTCTCGATCTCGGGCTCGTTGCTGGCTGGGTCTTCGGTGAGGCCGAACGCATCGCCGCGGCTCGGCACCGGCAGCGGATCGCCGATGGCGTTCTTGGTGATGAAGCCCGCGAACATCGCGGCAACGCGCTTCCGGTCGAGCTCGGCGTCGTCGTAGCTGTCGAGCAGGTAAAGCCGAACCATCGCAGGGGTGAGCTGCGACTGACCGCGGATCTGTCCGGCCTCCAGGGGCCGATAGAGGTGCATCACCTCAGAGGCCGGCACGACGGTGATGTCGGTCGGGCTGTAGCCAAAGGCGAGCTCGCCCTCGCCAGGGCGCCGCCGCAGGAAGTGATAAGCGACCCGGCGTCCGATCGCGTCGAACTCGATGCCGTGGCGGATCTCGTTGCCGACGATGGAGCGCTCGACGTTGTAGGACAGCGGGAGCTGCTCGCTCTCGATCAGCTGAAGCTGCAGCGGCACGCTGAAGCCGTCCGAGGCGCGGCGTGGCCGGAAGCGGATGAAGCACTCGCCCGCCACGAACATCGAACGGGCCGCAAGCGCCTGCAGCCCGTAGAAATCGGTCAGGCCGTCAGCGTCGGCTTCGTCGGTCCAGCGGAGCCAAGCTTCCTTGATCGCGGCCTTGAGGCCTAGGTCGGACAGAACGGGCGACGGCGTGATGCCGTCTCCCACCGCTGAGCCGACAAAGGTGTCGACGGCGCTCGCCGCGTAGGCGTTGTCCCGCACGAGCTGGCGGGCGCGGGCGCGAAGGACATCGCCACCACGCGCCTGCAGGGCATTGATCGTGACGCGCTCGGCCAGCCAGCCGCGCAGGCGCCTCGACGTGCGCGCACCCTCGTAGCCGAGCCCTGGCGCGAAGGTGGCGCGCGCTGTATTGCGCCGCGCCCTGGCCTCCGCCTTGCGCTGCTTCCGCTTGCCGGCCACGGGTCAGTAGCCCTTCGAGCCGATCATGCGGACCTGCCGGACCCGCCCCGTCGGCACAGGGCCGGCGTCGTCCAAGCCGCCGGTTTCGGCGAGCAGCTCGTCCCGGCGACGGTAAAGGTGCTTGAGGTCGCGCTTGATGGTGCGATCCTCCTCCCGAACCTCGGTGACGCCGCGGTTCAGGGTGCGGTTGATCCGCTCGATCTCGGCGAGCTTTTCCTCGCGGGTTTGCCCGGCCATGCTCAACGTCCCATGTAGCTTGAGCGCCGAACCATGCGGGTGGGCATGGCCGGCCGAGCCGTGTTCGGCGCGTTTCGATCGGCGAGCTTCCTGGCCCGCGCCTCGAAGTCCACGGCCGGTAGACCGTAGCGTGCCGCGAATGCGTAGACGGTGGCATCGAGCGCCTCGGCCGCCTCGTTGCGAACGCGCTCGAACCTGCGGACGGGCCGCCCACCCTCCCGGCGGATCACGCGACGCTCGGAGCAGAGCTGCGAGAACCAGGACAGCGGCAGGCTGGCCGAGAACCGGATCTGATCCGGGTAGCGCGCCAGCTTCGTGGCCAGGATCTGCTTGATCTCGTCGACGCCGACGATCCAGAGCCGGCCCTCGCCGCCAAGCGCTCCGCCCGTGACGCGCCCCTTGGAGCGCTCGATGATCGGGCGGCGCCCGCCGATGCCCTTGATCGGCAGCACGTTGCGCGACAAGCGCGGCCAGCAGAAGGCGTAGACCGCCTCGACCGTGCCGCCATCGCCCGAATCCACGCTCGTCGCCTCGAGACCGAGCGCGCCGCCGAGCGGATGCTTCCAGCGCTGGAGCAGCAGCTCGTCGAGCTCGCGCCAGACCGGCCCTTCCAACACGTTGCCCCAGATCACGAAGTGGCCGAGCGCGTAGGCGGTGCCCTCGCGATCCCACCCATAGATCACGACCTCGAGCCGGTCGGGCTGCACGTCCACGCCGCAGGTCAGCAGCAGCACGGCCTCGGGCAGGTCGAGGGCCTCGCCGTCCGGAGTGCGGACGTTGAGGCCAAAGGCTTCGACTCGTGCGGCCAGAGCATCTGGCGTCGTGGTCTCGACGCTCTCCGACCACGGCAAGCCGAGTAGCGTGTTGTGGAACGTCTTTAGCCGCTCGGGCTCGTGGTGAAGCTCGAGGTACTCGGCCGCCAGAACGCTCCAGGACGCGTTCACGTGCGGCGAGATCAACGCCGAGAGAGCGAACCCAGCATGGCCCTGCACCTCAGGCCGGGTTGCCCGCCAGCGCCCGTTTGCGACCATCTCGGCCTTGAAGCGCTCCGGGATCAGCACGCCGCAGTTCGGGCAGGCCCAGGCCGCGGTCTGCGGCCGGTGCGCCGTCACGACGCCGGTGGCGTCCCGCTCCTTTTCCCACTCGATGTGCGACCAGAGCGGCTCGGCGAACTCCTCGCACTCGACGCAGCGGATCTCGTAGATGCGCCGGTCGCTCGCCTCGTAGGCCCGGCAGATCGTCGAGGTGTCGGCGCCGGTCGGGGTCGAGCCTCGGACGATCTTGCGGTTCGGGAAGCTCTGGGTCCGCTTGATGGCAAGGTCGAGTGGATCACCCTCACTCGTCGTCTCCATCGCGTCCTCCTCGTCGATGAGGAGAATGCGGACAGTGTGGGCGCGCAGGTTCCGGGGCGAGCGCGCAGCGACGATCTTGAGCGAGCCGCCCGGGAAGCGGCGGTGGCGAATGGTATTGCGGCCGGTCTCGTCCGCCGCGGTGGACAGGATGCCCGCCACGACCGGGCTCGCGTCGAAGATCGGCTCGAGATCCGAGACGATGTAGGTCCGGCAGCTGTCGTCGGTTGGCAGCAACGTCAGGATCGGCGCCGGCTCGTTGGCGACGTAGCTGGCCGTGGCTCCTGTTAGAAGCGTGGTGTAGCCGACGCGGGCCGCCTTGCGGACGGTGACGCGCTCGAGGGTCGGATCGCTGATCGCGTCGGCAATCTCGCGCTGGAACGGCCAGAGCCGGACCGGCCCGGGGCGCGCCGCGACCTCGGGCGGCAGGTGAACGTGGCGCTCGATCCACTGCGACAGCGGCAGGCGCGGCGGCGGCACGAGCCGGGCGCGCGCGGCGCGGGCGGTGCGATCAAGCAGGCTGGACATCGGCCGCGGCCGTCATGGCGTCCCGCACGATCCGGTCGATCACCGACAGGTCGTGCTTCGACAGGTGGGAGAGCTCGAAGGCGCACTCGCCCGGGATAGCAAGCAGGCGGGCCCGCATCTGCACGACCTCGTCGGCCCAGCGGCGCTCGGCTTCCTCGGCGAGGATGAGGCGACCCTGCTCCTTTGCGTGTGCCTGGTCCCGCTGCCAGGTCTGAACGATCTTCTCGGCCGTCCGGGCATGGTTGAAGGTGAGCTCGCCTTCGACGACCACACCCTCGGCCAGCAGGATCTCGCCAACCCGCGTAGTGGCAAGCTGAGCCTTCGCCGCGGCCTGCGCCTGGATATCTGGTGCTACCAGGGGTGCGTGCGCACCCTGCGAACCGGTGCGCACAGCGGTACGCGCCGGGTCCGTGCTCCTGATCCAGGCCTCCCGAACAGCCTCCGGATCGAGCGTGCCATCCGGGTGTGCGGTGATGCGGCCGGCTTTGATGGCTTTCCGGATCGCCGCCTCGGACACCCCGATAATCTTGGCGCATTCCCGCCGGCTGACGCCCACTGCGAACCTCGAAAATTAAACCTGCAGCGAGCCAGAAGTCGGGAGCAACTCTGCCCGCAATGGGTGGGGTGGGGGTGGAAGGACCCGCCGGGTTCCATTCGTTGCGGGCATGCCACACCGAGAGGGGCGCCGCGCGGTCGAGACGGCATCTGCGACTTGCTCATCCTCGGCCTGGCAGCGGCGCGGAGTCGCGTGTCGGAACGGGCTTCCGCATGAAGCCTTGGTCACCACTCAATGAAGTGGAGACCGACAATCGTGCGACAGAAAACTCTCGGGATCGGTGTGATCGCTGCCGTTCTCTCGGCCAACAGCGCTCTTGCCGAGGGCAAGCCTCTCCCCCCACCCGCAACCAATGCGATGCCACCGGTGGAGCTGACCATCAACTCCGACAGTGGCAAGCCGGTTTGCGCGCCCGCCGAACTGCTGCTTCCGGCCAACACCAACGTAGAGCTTCACGTCGTCAGCCACGTGGATGCGCCTGTCACCATCACGATGGGCGAGCAGTTCGAGAACGGGCGCGTGCTGCACGCCGATGGCGATCTCGTTCACGTCATGAGCGAGAAGGGCTACCTCGTGAAGCAGAACGGTCAGGGCACGCTGCGCCTACGGACCATGCAGGTGGGCAGCCAGCCTTATGCCTGCACCAGCACCCGCAAGCAGGACGCCCCGTTCACGGGCAAACTGACTCTGCAGCCGACTTCCGGCTGAGCGACCTTCAGCAATCGACGACTTCGCTCCCTGGAAGCAGGATCGTCACAGCCCCGGCATCCCCATCAGGAAGCCAATCTCGTGGCTGACACGCTTCTCGAGATCGGCGCCCATGACCTGCTCGAAGGTGGCGGCTGTGGCACCCTGCAGCATCTCGTCCGGGATGTAGACGCCCGAGTTTTGCAACTGCGCCCTGCCCCGCCAATCGTGGTTGGGGCTGACGTTCCGGAACACTTGGCCACCCATGACGGGGCCTTTGCGGTTTGGGAAGCGGCCGCCCTTGGTGAAGGTGCCGGCGAAGAGTTGACGACGCCCGCGGGGTGCGGCCGAGACGCCCGCCCTGGTCTCCTTCGGCGCGAAGAACTTCAGGCTGATGTCGCCGCCGTGCGTGGTTAGCGTGTAGGTCAGGCTGCCCACATACCCGAACTGCTCGGCCGCGGCGGTCGCCTTGTTGACCTTGACGGCCCGGACGATGACGGAGCGCTTCAGGCCGCTCTGCTGGGTCAGCGCCTTGATAACCTGCGTCCTGGCCTTGGTGCCGGTGTGGTTCAGGGCGCGGGCCAGGGCGATGGGTGCCTTCGCGCCGAGCTCGCCCAGTTGGTTCGAGAAACGCCCCAGCAGTCCGTCGCCGTGGAAGGTGAGACCGGTCACCGCCCCATCTCCCGCATCACTGCCCCCGGCATCTCGATGGCGGTGAGCGCCATGATCTCCGAGGCGCACCAGTAGAGTTGCCAGAGGTCGGAGAGGGTGGCCGGCGGCCGAGGGCGCGAATCGAGCATGGTAAGACGCTCTTCGATCATGCTCGCGCCGTATGCGGCACTGCCGTACATTGCGCTTGACTAAGCTACGGCATTGCCGTATTTACGGTCCATGCACATGCGTCCTGACCACGCCGGACTTCGAGAGCGACGCCAAGGATGCCGGCCTGTCTGAAGACGAGATTGCGGACATGGTTGCGTGGCTGTCGGCCAACCCGCAGGCCGGTGCTCTCATGAAGGAAACGGGCGGGGCCCGGAAGGTCCGGTTCGCGCGTAAGGGTCAAGGCAAGAGCGGCGGCTACCGGACGGTCCACTACTATGGTGGTGAAGACGTGCCCGTGTTCCTTCTGGCCCTCATCGATAAGGGCGAGCGGGACAATCTGACCAAGGCGGAGCGCAACGCGCTTGCTGCCGAACTTTCCTGCTTGGCTGACGACTACCGGTCCGGAGTCGCCGCTAAGCTCGCCAAGATGAGACGGAGGATCTGATGAGCAAACTCGGTGAGCGTCTTCTCCGCAGCGCCAAGCAGGCCAGGGCCATCGCCAGAGGCGAGATGGAGCCGGCTCGCGTCTTCACGCCTCCCACGGTCGACGTGGCTGCGGTTCGGAAGAAAACCGGCCTGTCTCAGCAGCGGTTTGCACAACGCTTCGGGCTATCACCGGCCGCTGTCCGCGATTGGGAGCAGAAGCGGCGCAATCCCGATGCAGCGGCTCGTACCTTGCTCATCGTTATCGACAAAGAGTTGGCTGCGGTTGAGCGGGCCCTAGAGGCGGCGTAGGTACCGCAGCGATCGGATCGCTCGGGGCGCAACAATCCCGTTGCCTCGGTGATGCCGTGGGCTGGGTCACCGCTAGAGCCAGACTGCGCGAAGCGCTATCGCCGCATTCGGCGTCGAAGTTGCTGACGACCTGCGATCCAAAATCACTGGCGCGCGTTGGTCACCCTTACGGTCAGGGAGACGCGCATGGACACGCACGGCAATCCAGCTAACGCGCCGGTTCACCGGCAGGGAGAATCCGTCGACACCGTCGATCAGCTCAGCAGCATCGTGCTGATGGGGCTCGCAATCGCGGGCGGTGTTGTGGCGATCCTGCTGATCAATCTCATCGTCTGAATGGCTGTAGAAAAGCCCCGCAGCGATCGGATCGCTCGGGGCGCATCTCTGAATTGGGGAGAAGCGGCAGGGCCTCCGGCGGCCTCACATCCGTCCTCGCGCTCAACCCGTCCATATTGTTCTGCAATCGGCGCAAGTGCGAACGATAGCGAACATCTATGGATGGTCAAGCGTCAGATGGCCTTGTGCACAGCTCTTGCCGCCTATGCCAATGCCGGCGGCCTCGCCGAACCAAGCCTGAGCCACCTGGCTCAGTTCTCGAATAGGCCTCCGCCGAATGAGAGCTTCCAGAGCCTTCTGAAGCACTGAGCCGACGTAGCGCTCAGACCGGGTGGCAGCCGAGGTGCGAGCGCACCATATCGGCTCCATGACAGAGACAGATCCCAAGCTCCATCCGTACTCCCTGGAGATCCTGCCGCCGAAGGCAGACGGTGCCTCTTATCAATGGGCGATCCGAAAAAACGGAAAGATGGTTCAGCGTTCCGATCGGGACCTTCACAGCAAGACCAAGGCCCGCGAGAGTGGACTGGCTCAGATCGAGAAGCTGCTATCCGGCTTCGGCGACCGGTAGCCCCCATCCCACACCATTATCCATCTCAGCCCGCCCGGTTTGCCGCGGCGGGCCATTTCATGCCGGGTCATACTTTCGTGTTGCCGCCTCGTCCTGAATGGCCGGCTAGGCGTATTGCAGGATACGCAAAGCGCTTGCAGTCTGCTCGCGTGGGGCCGAGCAACAGCCGCCCAGGTCTCACTGCCAATAGAAGCCCCGCGGCCTGAGCACCCGTGGGGCTTCTCCGTGCGTCTCGCACCTCACTTTTGCGATGGCGGTGGCGCCTCATCAGGTCGACCGCTCACGGGCAGGGTTGCATTCTCCGGCGAAAAGGCCCCGTCGGTGGAAATCTAACCCCGATCGACGCTGGCGGGTCCGATCCCCCAGATGACCTTCGCCCCCGCAGCCTCGGCGCGGGGCTTTCTTTCGGCTGCGGTTCACCTGCGTGAGTGTCGGGCCCGGCGAGAGGGTACAGGATGCACGGGTCGAGGATCAGGCACCTCGGCGCGGCCCCGCCATTCTTCCTCCCCCCAATACGCATGATGGCGGGGCCGTTTCTCTCTTCGTCATGGATCCTCGCCCCGCAGCCTCACGGCTCGCGGGGCTTTTCGTTGGATCAGGCATCCGGCCAGACGTAGATCTCGCGCACGCTGTCGTTGTGCCGGAACCAGTACGTCGCTGTTGCTGGGTTCAGGCCATGATCGCGGTATGAGCCCGCAATGGATCGAACCAAGCTTTCGGCCTCCGAACGGTTGCCAATCTCGTAGGCGAGCAATTGCGGACGACGACCGCCGAAGTGACCGACGTCACGGATGAAAATGGAGTGAGCCACTTAGACCTCCGTATGCTAGCAGACCACGCTGAAGTTGCAGATCTGCGGCTCACGCATGTGTAGGTTCAGATCAGCTAATTAGCATAGTTAGTGCCATTTAGCAGAATTTCGTGCATTCGATACACAATACGTTCGCGTGCTCCCTCGAGCGATCCAACCGCCGCAAGGCTCTTCAAAAGGCCGGCTCGTCCGATGTCGACTGGATTGACCGTCGTGCTCTCGCTATCGGGAAGCTCACATTCGAATAGCTCGACGATATCTGAGGTCCGGGCCGAACCGCCTTCGTTTGCACCGACATGCTGTACAGTACGGTGGCGGTCACGCTTAGGACACAGACGGCGGCGATCGCCCAAGTCGGAGCTTCCCAGCTGTGAAGCAGCACGGCCGTCGCCGCTGTCATCACCGCGATGACGCCGAAGATCTCATGCCACATCGGAGCGCACTCTCGAACGTGTCCTAAATCAGTAAGACGCGCTGAACGTCGCGGCCATACCCTGTGCAGCCTCGTACCGCCACGGTCCGCACCTCGAGCTGTCATTCGCCCTGGGGCCGCTCCGCCGCGATCTGCGCCGACAACTGCCCGTCGCAATCCAGGTCGACCATCTCGTCCATGATGCTCAGCGCCCGCCCCAATTCTCCTGGCTCGCCTCAGCCATGGCCGCCGCGGTTCATCTGCACCTCGCGGAACAGAGGCGGGTAGATGTGCAGCGGCTGCGGCGCTCATGCCGCCTTGTGCACATGCTCGAAGCTCATTCGCATCTCGGATCGCCGGCCCATGAGGCTGATCTCGACGACGACCTGCTCGCGGGTATCATCCACGGCGAGCACACGGCTGAAGAAGCCGGCGAACGGACCGGCCGCGATGCGAACCGCCTCATCGCGCTCGAAGGGCGCCGTGGCCTGCGTGCTGGTGCGGCCGGCCCGCTCCTCTTGAGCCCGATCGGCAAGCCATTCCAGGCCGCTTTCATTCATCGACAGCGGCCCCCGGGCCGATCCGAGGATGCCCATCAGGCCGTGCGTATTCCGGCCTTCACTGTCGCGCTCGCGCAATGCGGCAAGCGCTTCGTCTGAGGCGCCGCCCTTGATGCCGACGAAGAGGTAGTGGCGCATGGTAGGCCGCTGGAACTCGCGCCGGGGCAGCTTCAGGTTCGCGCGCTGCGGTCGTCGCCAGAAGAACTCACAAGGCGTGTAGGCCAGGAATAGCTTGTCGCCATCCACCTCGGTGCGACGCAGGCTCTCTGCGGCCCGAAGTTCAGCCTGTGGGACTGTGGTGCACACATACCAGCTGACGCCAGGCGTTTTGATCTCCGGCACCTTGTTCCGCTTCTCGTCGGGCAGCGGCACGTCTTTCAGGATCGTGAAGTTGTGCTGAGGCGTGGCTTTGGCGTCGGAGTATCGTCCGAGGCGACTGGAGGGCATGGCGGCGGCTTTCCCTGATACACAACGAAGGGATGGGGCGGCGACGAACTCAGGCCTCAGCGGCCCCTCGGAGCGCCAACTCGTGCGGCTCACCGATGATCTCGATCAGCTCAACCGGGCCTCCCGGCACATCGTCATCGAAGACGCCGATCACGAGCCTGCCGGTGTACCAAGCGAAGGTGTCGAGGTCGGTTCGGCCGGCATAGAGCTTGGGGCCATCGGCGAACTGGTGATGACCATGGACCACGTGCAGATCGCCGTGGCCTCCCTCGAACCCATCTGGGTAGAGCATCCAGAGGCACTTCTTCTCGCTCTGGAGTTCCAGAGCGATCATGAAATCGACGCCGGCATGTACGAAAAGGCGGTGGCCTTCACGGCGCAGGATCGGAAGGCGATCAAGCCATGCGAGGTGTTCGGACGAAACGACGGACAAGTCGACATACCCGCTCATCGGGTGGCCGTAGGAGATCAGGGTTTGAGCGCCACCGTTCTCCATCCACCACTCAATCGATGCGCGGCTACGGCACACCGCGACCATCATGTCTTCGTGGTTGCCCTTGAGGGCAATCCATTCCTGGCCAGTCGGCGGACCGGCCATCAGCGCCTCGATGATCTGCCGGCTCTCCGGCCCGCGGTCGACGTAATCGCCCGTGAACACGACCGTGCCGCCGCCGCGTTCGGTGACGGCGGCGATTGCCTTAGTGAACAGGTCGAAGCGGCCGTGCAGGTCTGCGATGGCGTAGGTGGGCATGGTCTGGCGGCCTCCGGGATGTGCGACGCGGGATGGCGGGTTAACGCATCGCGCCCGCGCTGAGTTGGATCAGCAGGAGCAGCTTGCGCTTGGAGAGCAGAAGGTTGACCTCGCCATTGGCGCGGACGGCGAAGGCGTTGCCTTCACGGGTGTTGGTGAGGAGGCGGTCTTCAAACTCGGGAGCGGGGTCGGGCTGCTCTAGCGGAACAACGGTGGTGCGCAGGGACAGGCGGTCAGACATCGATGGCCTCGCTCTCTGCCGCATCCCGCTCCGCGATGCGCGCCTTGCGCTCGGCCTCCACGGCAAGGATGCGCTCGTTGAGCTCGCGGCGGGCCTGAGCGCGCTCAGCAGCAGCGGAACCAGCCGGCTCAATCGCAGGCTCACCGATATCCTTCAGCACGGCCACCAAGCGCTTCTGGTTCTCGGCGCGCGCCTCCTCGGGCATCTCGTCCTCGGGCTGGGCGTCGAGGATGCGTTGCAGACGGATAGCTTGGCCGCTTGCCGTCGCGGCGATGCTCTGCGCGAGACGGCGGAGGCGCGGGGGCTTCGGCGCGAAATCGAGATCACGGGCATCGCCGCTCACCTCGCCGCGGCGCCAGCGTCGCATTGCCTCGCGAATGGCCCAGGCCGGCAGATCATCGACCGCATCCAGATAGGCGCCGATCTTGATGTCGGCCGTGTCGTCGTCGAGCCGGGCCGGTGCGTGCTCGTTCACGATCTCGCCAAGCATCTTGATGGTGGTCTCGATGGGTCCCGGCCGGGCAGCGCGGTGAAGCTCCTCAATGCGCTGCGCGATAGCCTGCCGCTGGGCTCCAGTCGGCATCTTCGATCTCGGGATCGTGGCGACGCGGCCGATCACCGCGCGGGTCTTCGGATCGAGGATCGTGCGGCCCGCTCCCAAGTCCGACACCGCGGCGATCTGCGTGGCGAGCCACGGCGGCAGAAACAGCAGAGTGGACGGTTCCCGAACGTCGATCGCGGGGAGCACTGCCGGCGAGGAGGTCTGAAGGTCTTGAGCCATTGCGCTGAGCCTCCCGGCGGATGATGGCCTCGATGTACGGGATGGGGCTGGCGACCTCGTTGGCCGCCGCGTCGTCGATCGCGACCATGACGATGATCGCGCTGTCCTCGGCGACCTTGAGCCACTTGCCGAGCAGCGACCGGCACTGCGGCTCGGCTCTGCCGGTCATCCGGCGAAGCTCCGGCAGGCCCCGGGCGAACAGATCCCGGCGAGGATCAGCCGGGGTTGGCTCGCTCAGCGAGCCCGACCCGTCAGGGTCGGAAGAGGTGTTTGGGGTGGGGGTTATAGGGGGGGTGCGGGGGGGCAAGGGGGAGGGGTCGTTAGGGCCGACCTGCGTAACGCCAGCGTCACGTTCCTGTGTCGTGACTGTAACGTTACCGTCACGTCTCGCAGCACGGTGACGCGCGGTGCGCTCGCGCTGTCCAGCACGGCGCGCCTCGTCGACCGATTGAAGGTCGGCGATGATGGACAGCACCTCCTCGAAAGCCTCCGGCTCAAGGCGGAGCTTCCCCAGGCGGCGCAGAATATCGGCGGTGACCGCCATTGCAGCTACTCCGCAGCCATGAGGGGATCGAAGAGTGTGCCGGCGAGCGGATCGGCTACAGGCGCGGCGGGGGCCTTCACGGCATCGACGGCCCGCGCCTCAGCCTCGGCTCGGCAGTCCAGATCCTCGCAGACCCAGGTCCCATCCCGATCTGTAAAGCAGCCGAAGCTAATGGAAGCAGGCTGTCCGCAGATGGCGCAGAAGCGCTCAAGCGCGGCGCGGGCGGCACGCTCCAGTGCCTCTCCAAATTCGGAGAGGTGGGAATCGAGATAGGCGCCGAGGCTCATACGACCGCTCCCGCGAACGGCTGCACTTCCACGATCGTCTCCTCGCACTCATCCTGCCAGTAGAGGTGGATCTCTTCGGCCTCGCGGTCGTTGCGGATGACTCCGTGAAGCTGGAGGAGGTCGGAAACGGCCTTCGTGAGGTTGTCGAGATCGGCGCCGCTGCCGCGGGGCATCCAGCAGGTCAGCGTGTAGCGTCCGAAGATCCTCCCCGGCCGCTGCTGCGTCAGCTGCCATCCGGCCTGGCAGAGCCAAGCCGCGTACTTGTCCGAGAGGCGGAGGCCGCCGCCTTTCTTGGACGACCAGATCTCGTTCACCGAGGGCGGGATGCTGAGTTGCAGCACGACCTTCTCGGCGTCGCGGCGCTGGTCAAAGGCGGCGGTGCTTGAAGCCTTGAGCGTGCGAGCGGCGGCTGTCACGTGGCGCCCCCGAGGTAGGCAATCACCGCGTTCCGCAGATGCTCCTCAGGAGAGACGCCCACGAGCTGCGCGTCGGCGCAAAGGCGCCCACCGACATCAACCGGCAACGTGAAACTCTGACGCTCCGCCAATTCGATGCAGCGGGCTCGGCCAGGCATCCAGCGGATGTGCCCCCGCTCGACCAACTGCACGAGCATGCGGTGAATGCCGGACTTGCTCTTGAGCCTGAGATGATCGGCGATCTGCGCGTAGGAGGGCGCGTTGCCATGCTCGCCCCAGTAGGCGCGGATGAAGCGCAGCACTTCCGTGGCCTGCGGCGTCGCCCCGTAGGTGGAGAGGGCGCCAGTACGCAGTGCCGAGGCGGGCTCTGTCACAGCTTCGCTGAGCATCGTCGGTCCTCAGTTAAGGCGGTCAGCTGGGTCGCGGTGGTCGTCGCAGTCCCAGAAGCGAGGCTTCCACTCCGGCGGCGGTTGCTCGGCGCACGGCGGAGCGAGCAGATCAGCGTGCCAGCCGTGGTGCTCGGAACAGTCCCAGTGGAAGTCGAACCGGCCCTTCGCGAAGAGCGCGATGTGCTGGTGAGCCCACTGCAGCAAGCGGTGCCAGTGAAAGCGCAGGCGTTCGGTCACGCGCCGATCCTTTCCTGCCAGCAGGCCGCCAGCTTCGCGTCGATGTCTTCACGGGCGGCCAGCAGCTGCTGCCGGCGCTCCTCGCGGGCGGCATCGTCGAGCCAGGGGGTCGGAGCTGGGATGCCGCCAACGACGAAGCCGAGGCCGTAGACGCAGAGGATCGGACCGAACCAGTCGAAGGACGGCCGCGACGTGCCGGCGAACCACTTCTCGACGGTCTTCGGCGGTGCGCTCAGGTTCTCAGCGACGCATTGCGCAGGCTTAACCGGATGAATGCGCCGCCATTCATCAACCCAACGTTGGGGATTGATCTCCCAACCCTTGGTCAAATTCCCACCGGACTTTCGCATGGCTTTCCCCGATGCTTTGCGCATCGGAGGGGACACAGTAACTAGGGAGACGGACGACATCTCAACGGACCCCGACAACGACGAGGGGATACGCGGTACGCAGAACAGCGCGATCGCCAGCTTGGCGGCTCAGACGATCACGCGAGGGAAGAAGGGAGCGGAGGCCGGCCGGGAAGCCGGCCTTCCGCAGTTTGGCAGCGGGAGAAACGCGAACCGCCGCCGGGAGGAAAAGGATGTCAGGGAGCGAGCTTGAGGACTTGAACGCAGCGGCCGTGACCCTGGCGATGCACGCCATGGCGGAATGGCTGGTGACGCGCGCAGGAGCGGCCGAGCCGGGCGCTGGCGACTCGCTGAAAGCCCATGTCGAGATGTCGATGACGGGGCTCGTGCGGCGGCATCCCGACCTGACCGACGCAGCACAAGCAGCCTGCGGGCTGGTCGCACGAGCCTTGGATGGGCGACCGCGCTTTGCGTTGACGCAATGAGGGGTGTGCCGGGCCGCGGGGCGGGAAGCCTTGCGCTTGACGAGAGCTACGACCCGGCACGTCCGACGAACCGCGGGGGACATGTGTGGCAGTCGGATCGGGGGAAAGGATGATGCGAGAGCGTTCATGCCGCGCGCGCCTCGGCACAGCGGCGAATGGCGGCAACGGCCTGGGCGGGCGCGATGCCGGCGCAGCCCTGCAGATCGTCGAGCGTCAGGCCAGCCTCATGCAGGCAGGCGACCGCGTTGTCGGAGAGATCGGCCGGGCCGAGATCGCGGGCGCGGATCTGCGCGGCGAGGCGCGAGGCGGCCGGGTCGCTCCGGCCGGTGACGATCGCGACGAGGTAGCTCGGGAAGCGAGCGGGCCCGCGACGTCCGAAGCGACGATGCGGCCGAGGACTGGATTTGAGGCCCATCGCGTCGGCCCGCGCCCACACGAAGCGTCGGCTGACGCCGAGATCGAGCGCGATCTGCCAGAGCGAGTCGCCGGCCTTGAGCGCGGCTCGGATCTGTCCGTCGAAGCGATCGCCGTAGGATGCGGTCACGCGCCGCCTCCGGAATCGACGCGCAGAGGCTTCGCTTGAGAGGGGCGCCGGCTCCCCAAAAGTTCGAAGCGGACGGAGGCGAGGCGCCAATCGTGAACGCATGGAAGGTTAGTTGCCGCCCGCAGCCGCCCAGCCACGCTCGCCGTGACGAGAGCGATGGAGTGGGCAATGAGACCGGAGAGCTTCGACGACATGGTTGCCGAGCAGTGCGCCCAGCAGCAGGTGATCCTGATAACGCTGCGGAGGGTCGCAACGCTCTGCCGCGAGGCGAACATCGATCCGATCGAAACGGCCGAGCACTGGAAGGCCATGGGCAGCGCGGCCATCGACCAGGTCGACTTCCGCGTGGCGCCTGGGCACGAGCCGGTCGTGCGCGATAAGGAGAAGGCTCGGATGACCGCAATCATCGAGCTTGGCCTCCGGGAAAGCCTTCCGGGAACGGGCAGGAGATCGGAGCCGGCACGTCGGCGCGGGAGCGCGGCGGCAGCCCTGCTGGCATTTCGCCCTCGACGTACCCCTCCGGCGCTTCCCAGAGATCCGGACGGAGCCGCCAGCGTGGCACGACTCCTCTCGTTGCCTTCTCGATAGCGACAGCGAGCTCGCCGGAGACGCGGCCAGCCCGCTTCGCCTTCCAGATTGCGCCCTGCGAAACGCCGCATGCAGTGCCGAGCTTCGTCTCGGAACCGAGGATGGCGATCGCGGCCTGGATCAGTGGTTGAATGCTCATGGCGCCGGATGTAACCACCCAGGTTGTTGGTAGTCAACAACCAAGTTATCCGAGCGTTCCAACAACCGAGGTTTTAGACTGCCGCGCTATGACGTGGCACGACCTTATCCGCGAAGCGCGCGAGGCGCGCGGACTCAGCCAGAAGCAGTTAGCGACTGCCGTTGGCGTCTCGCAGGCGACGATCAACAAGATCGAGAACGAGAAGCCGCAGAGCACCAAGGTTCTGGATGCGCTGATAGCTGAGCTGAAGCTCGATTCGGCAGCTTTTCCTCGCGAGGCATTTGGAGCGGGTGCTGGCAGCGCTCAAGCCGTCACCAGGCCGACGCGGATTGCTGGCGGCATCACGGCTCTCCCCGAGTTTGCCCGCGACCCCGCCTATTGGGCTGCAGCGGCCGGTCTAGTTGGAGATGTGCCGCTTTATGCAGCCGCCGAGGGCGGCGAAGGCGCGCTCCTGATCGAACGCGATTCGATTGGCACTGTGAAGCGTCCACCTCTTCTTCAAGGTGTGAAGGACGGCTACGCGATCTATCTCGTAGGCGAGTCCATGGCGCCAGAGTTCGAACCCGGCGACATCTTGATGGTCAACCCACGCCTGCCTGTGCTGCCGAACACGTCGTGCGTGTTCTACAATACCAAAGCTGACGAACCGAGCGCCCTTGTGAAGCGCTTT
Organism: Methylobacterium nigriterrae; assembly: GCF_037106235.1. Classification (NCBI taxonomy): domain Bacteria; kingdom Pseudomonadati; phylum Pseudomonadota; class Alphaproteobacteria; order Hyphomicrobiales; family Methylobacteriaceae; genus Methylobacterium; species Methylobacterium nigriterrae. Next base: position 63,634 of record NZ_JBAWTG010000026.1, read on the forward strand.
CTTAGCTCTACTGAGGACAAATGGCGAGTGAAGCAATTCCGGCCTGAGCGGGAATTTGATCTCGATCGTGCTGAATGGGGTACTCGTCACCGTATCGTGGCTAAGGATTTTCGGCGATAGGCTTAGGGCGTGAACCGAACCAAACCATTGCGGGGTTTGTCGTTTTGTGATTCCAGGCAGCTGTTTCGCGGCCTGGAGATAGCGATGGCGGACCTGTTCTGGCTCTCGGATGAGCAGTGGGCGATGATCGAACCGTTCATGCCCAGGGACCAGCCCGGACCCGAGCGGAAGGACGACCGGCAGATCATCTCCGGCATCCTGCATGTTCTCACCTCCCGGTGTCGCTGGCGCGACTGCCCGGCCGCCTACGGCCCGCGCACCACGGTCTACAACCGCTTCAATCGTTGGTCGCGGCGCGGCTTCTGGAAGGCGATGCTGGCCGCGCTGGCCAGGGCGGGATGGGCAGGCGACGCAGCCGCCCTCGACAGCAGCTACGTCCGAGCCCACCGCTCTGCCCATGGCGGCAAAGGGGGCGACGGCGCAGGCCATTGGCCCGTCGCGCGGCGGCCAGACCACCAAGATCCATGCGCTCACCGATGTCCTCGGCCGCCCCGGCGTCCTCCTGCTGACGCCCGGCAACGCCAGCGACGTGACGACTGCGCCGGCGGTACTGGCCGAGGCGCCGGGCCGGATACGGCGTCTGGCCGCCGACAAGGGCTATGACGCCGACTGGCTGCGCGCCGATCTACGCAAGAGCGGGATCACGCCGATCATCCCGGGCAAGCGCGGCCGCAAGCGCAAGATCCGGCACGATGGGCCCCGCTACCGCGAACGCTGGCGCATCGAGGCGACCTTCAACCGCCTCAAGGATTTCCGCCGCATCGCCACCCGTTATGACAAGCTCGCCCGCAACTACGCCTCGGCCGTTGCTCTGGCTGCCGTCGTCGCCTTCTGGTGCTGATCGAGTCCAGACCCTAGAACGGCAAGTCCTCCACGCCGTCTCCGATGGGCCTCCCGTAGCTCGCCAGCACGATGGGGTCATCGAACTCTCCAGTCGCTGGATTACCGGTCCGCGCGAATGCCAGGACTGAGGCTTTGCGTTCGGAAAGCCGCTCGGCAGTTTTCAGCGCAGACGCCTCCGTGAGCGCTTGAATCGGGGCATCCATCCGTAAGCCGGCCGCCTCCTTGGTGAAGCCCTGAACCACGTAAAACGTCTTCCTAGACTCTACTTGCGACGCCACCGGCGCCTCCTCTATGGTCTCTGACCGTACTAATGTTCGCGTTCTGTTCTCGTTCCTGTCAATCGGTTGCCCCTGGGGAACGCTGGGGATAAATACCAACAGCCGGTCGCGCTACTCAGGTAGTTGACAACCAACAACCTAAGTCGTAGTTGTTATCCATCGCCACCCCGCGATGGAGCCACCCGTGCCGTCTCGCCGCCACCTCGAGTGGAGAGCTGCGCTCTCCGACCTGAAATCCGACCGCGCCAGCCGACCCGAGGTCCGCGAGGAGCGCCTGCGCACCGCTTCCGTTCTGCGCGGAACCCCGGCTCTCGCCCTCTCCGCCTGGCGCGGCCGCAGCGGCAAGCGCTACGTCGTCGGTGTCCACGCCATCGCAGATGCTCAGCCCGACGACATCGCAGACACCGTAGCGCTCGCTGTCCGTCGCGATGAGAACGGCGAGGCTCACATCCTCAGCGTCGCCAGCATCAGCAAAAGCCCGAGCCTTACCCGCGTCCTCAGCATCCTGGCCGGCATGGGCGCCACCGAGATGCATGTGCACCGCCTCGCCGGCACCGTGGATGAGCGCGTCGCCATCGCCAAAGACCTGCTGACGCCGACCAGCACAAAGCAACTGGCGATCCTCGACGGCGAGCAGAGCCGGGTCGACGCCATCAATGCCCGCGCTGCGCATGACGCTGCTGCCCATCGGTTCGCTCTGAGCGGTGGAGCGCACTGATGCTCGCCGCCCTCGCCATCGTCTCCCCGATGCTCGCCGTGAGCCTGCTCTGGCTGGCCGGCAATCGCATCAGCGCCCGCCTTCCCTGAACTTTCCGCCGGAGTGCCGCCCGATGTGCGCGCCCATGTTCGCAACCGATGACATCACCGAAAGCCCGGCCATCCTGGCGTTCGACGCCCTGCAGGCCGCTGAGCGTCACCTGCTGAGCCTGACACTTCGCATCTGCGAAGGCTCGACGCGCTACGCCTTCCCCAAGCACGACCCTGACACGGCCATCACCCGCGCCGTCGGCGAGATCACCCGCTGCCGGTATGAGTTCGACCGCGCTCTGGCTTCCGAGGCAGCTGGCGAGCCATTCCGCGTCACGCCGACCACGGCGACCCTGTGCGTCGAGCTTCAGCGCCGCATCACCCGAAACGAGGAGAAGTCCTCCGTCCCGTCGCTCGGGCCGACGATCGCTGCTGCACGCCGCGTGGACACGCAGTCGGATGCCGACCGGGAAGCCGGGTTCGTGAGTGCGGTGGGCTGAGCCATGCAAGTCCTGTCCGCCCTCATCCTGATCATTTGCGCCCTGATCCTTGGCGCGGGCTCCATCTTCGTGATCCCGCCCTTCCTGCGCCTGCTGATGCGGCCTCGCCCGCGCCAGTGCCTTCGCCGGCCGGCGCCCTTCCCCGCCAACGACAACCGAATCCTCAAGCCGCTTCGGAGGGCAAATTGAGCGACCGACCGTCCCTTGGCGATGAGGTGCGAGTCGCTGCCGAGATCGCCGCGCAGATCCAGGCCGCCGGCATCGACGCCGAGGATCCCGACTTCGCCACGCTGCTCGAGGCCGAGTGCGATGTCGTCGAGCGGGTGCGCCGGATCGTCCGTGCCGCCCGCTTCACCGAGGCGCAGAGCAAGGCGCTCGGCGAGATGCAGGCCGATATGCGCGAGCGCCGCGCCCGCCTCGACAGCAAAGCCGAGAGCCTGCGTCGAGCCGCGCTCTGGGCTTTGCAGGAGATGGGCCTGCCCAAGCTCCAGGCGCCCGACTTCACCGCCAGCATCGGTCATGGGCGGCCGAAAATCGTCGTCACCGACGAGGCCGCGCTTCCAGACCCGTACTTCCGCACGAAGCGCGAGGTGGACAAGGCCGCGCTGCTCTCGGCGTTGCAGGGTGGCCCCGTGCTCGGCGCCGAGCTGGCCAACCCCGAACCCATCATGACGATCCGGAGCAAGTGATGATCGAGCACAGCGCATCCATCGCCGCTCTCTCGAAAGCGATTCACGCCGCGCAGGGCGTCCTCACGGGGGTCGTCAAGGACAGCAAGAACCCGCACTTCAAGAACCGCTACGCGAGCCTTGAGGCGGTGCTGGATACGGCCCGGCCGGCGCTTCAGGCCAACGGCCTGTCAGTTACGCAGGCCCCTGGCGCCCTGGTCGAGGGCAGCATCGAGATCACCACAATGCTGATGCACACCTCGGGCGAGTGGATGCGCTCGACGCTGCATATGCCGGTGGTCAAGCGCGACCCGCAGGGCGTCGGCTCTGCGATCACCTACGGGCTTCGGTACGCCTTGATGGCAGCCCTCGGCGTGCCGCCGACCGACGACGATGACGGCGAGCGCGCCATGCCGGATCGGCCACAGCAACAGCGGCAGACCGGCCCAGCTCTGCACACCAACGGCATGGAGATCGAGCTCTCATCGTCTCAGCGCATGGCGCAGGACATGATGGCCTCGCTCTGGAAGATCTCGGGCGACCGGGCGGTTTCGCGCTGGCTCGGCCTTGAACCCGTGAAGCGCGACCCGGAGTGCCTGGATCAGGCTGACCGGCAGAAGGTCGAAGCCTTCGCCGAAGAGCGGAGGGCGATCCAGTGACCTCGCCCGCCACCCTCGCTGCCGATCGCCGGGAGGCCGGCATGCAGGCCGTCGCCGAGGCGCAGGAGCGTGATGCTCCGGGCTACGCCGATGCGGCCTACGACGCGATTATCCGCATCGCGGAGCGCCAAGCCACCGTCCATATCAACGATCTGCTTGCCGAGTGCCCTTTGCGCCCGGAAAGGCCGAACTCTGCCGGCTCGGTGTGGATGCGCGCCATCAAGGACGGCGTGATCACCTTCTCCGGTGGTGCCCGGCACTGTCTGACCGACCCGCGCAAGAACAAGCACCGGTATCCGGTCTACCTTTCCCGCCTGTTCCAGGGTTCTGAGCGCCTAGCCGCCTCTGCCCCGGCGCCGTCCCGGCAGCTTGAGATGTTCGGAGGTGGGCTGTGAGCACCGACCTCGACGCCCGCGTCTTCATTCGCCGCCCGCAAGGCTTCGTGCCGGCCGACATCATGAGCGACGAGTTCATGCAGAGGGTGCCGATCGGCCGCGAGGTGCTGCTGAGCATCCGCAAGCCCCGGAACGTGCAGCACCACCGCAAGCTGTTCGTCCTGCTGAATGTCGTCATCCAGAACACGGATCGCTGGGCAGACACCACGATCCTGCTGGAAGATCTGAAGCTCGCGACTGGGCTGTTCGAGACCCGCATCTCTGCTCTCACCGGCCTGCCTTACCCTGTCCCGGCCAGCATCAGCTTCGCAGCCATGAGCCAGGAGCGGTTCGAAAGCTGGTACGCGAAGGCCGTCCGCGTTCTGTCGGAGCATCTGGGGACCGATGTCGAGACGCTGAGCCGCGAGGCCGGCGAGCTTGTACGCGAAGCCGGTAGGGCCGCCTGATGCCCTTCGAAGACATCGGCACGACGAAGCGCCTGGCCATGTCTCAGATGCGTGTACTGCGGATCTGGGAGGCCAGCGCCGGCATCTGCTGCCTCTGCGACCGGCCGATCGATGGCACCCGCGACCGTTGGTACGTCGAGCATATCCGCGCCCTGGAGCTCGGCGGCGCCGATCTCGACGGCAACTGCGCGCCTGCCCATTACACCTGCAAGCCGGCCAAAGATGCTGACGACCACAGCCGCGCGGCCGAGGCCAAGCGCGAGAAGGCGGCTGAACTCGCGATCCCGAAGCGCTCGACGCTGAGGGGCCGCGGCTTCGCGAAGGCCGAGCGGAAACGATCTGCCAGCGTCCCCGTCAACAAGTGGTTCGGCCCATCCCTGCAGAGGACTCGCTGACATGCGCACGCTCGAGAAAGCCATCGCCATGTTCGTCGGCGATTCGATCCGGACCGCACGCCTGCGCAAGGGTGTGACACTGCGGGAGCTGGCGGACGCTATCGGCGTCGCCCTTGTCACGCTCCGCGAATACGAAGTCGGCCGCACCCTCCCGAACGAGAGCCGCCGCGCTGTCATCGCGGATGCTCTCGGCGTCCCGGCCGTGCAATTCACCCCGCCCGACCTGATCGAGGTGACCCCCGACGAGCGCGACCTCGTCTCCGCCTACCGCCGCTCGGTATGCCGGTACGGCATGCTCGCTTCGCAGCGGGTCATCGGCGCGATCTGCGAGATGCAGGGGACGCACTGATGGTGGCAGCCCCAGACTTCTCAGGCTTCGATCTGCCCACCCTGGAAGCCGGCTTGGCCGCCGCAGCGCTCCGTCAGGATCGCTACCGCCGCGAAGCGCAGAGCTTCGACTTGCCAGACGGATTCGCCGAGACCAAGCAGCACGTCGAGGCCGCGGATGCCGATGCGGCCGCCCTGGCTGATGCGGCCCGGCTCGTCTCGACGGTGCGGAGGCTCATTGCTGCTGAAGGACATCGCCGGCCTACAGCATCCGTCACGCATCTGCGTGGTGCCGAAGCCGGCTCCGCGGCCGGGGATCTTCGCGCGCACGATGGCCGCGCTCGGCCGGCATACGCCCATCACCTCATCCGAGAGCCACGATACAGCGGGGGCAGCATGATGGCCGCTCGCCCCTCCGCCTGCCAGCTTACCTCAGTGCAAAGCTGCAGCTTGCGCCGCGCGGAGAACGGCGCATACGGGTTCTGCCGCCTTGGCAATCGTTTCGCTGTCAGGGCCCTTGCCCGCTGCCTCCCCATCGGCGCTTACAAGCCGCAGAGTAGTGCGCTGCTCGACACCGCGCAAAAGCTCTCGCGCCGGCTCCTCCTCGATCCGAAGCAAGGTCTGAGCGAGATCCATATACGCGTCGCGCAGAAGGCTAAACGCAACGCTTGCCTCAGCATCATCGGTGACTTGGTCGAGATCAGGCATGGCATCGAGCCCCATTTTCACTGCCGGTTAGGCAAGAAAAACATTAGGGCGGAATGCCGGTTGGCCACAACCAACAAACGTTATTGTAGGAAGTGTACGCTCACGCCCGAAGCCGCTGTCTACCGCGGCACCGACGCCGGTGCGCTGTACACGGTCGAGCAGTGCGCCGCCTACAAGCGGCATTGGCATCCGGATGGGACTGAGTTGGCGCCGCGGCTGGAGCGCGGGTGGATGCTTGTGCTGGCGCGGATGGTGGAGCGAGTGAGGAGGGCTGCGGCATGACCACCCCCGCCTCCGCCTCTCCCGCGCCGCGGGGTTCACTCCAGCGTGCTGGCGCAGCCAATGAGCACGTGCATCAACCGCGCCGCCACCCGCGTCGTCTGCCTTGGCGAGGGTAACAGCCGGTGGCCTCATATGGCGGAGTGGTCCCCGAGCATGCGGCGACCTGCAACGATCGCATCGACGGTGCACTGGCCGAGACCATCGGCCCGAACCTCCTCCTGTAGGTGCCTGAACTGCTTGATCAAAGTCGTAACAGGCACGCTTGCTCCATCCAGCGATGCTTGCGCCAGTTCAAAGATAAGCCGGCCGAATATTTTTTGGTTCATCGTTGAAGCGAGCGTTCTCATAAGGGCAAACTTCCATCGGCTTGGATTTGTTTTTACGTACTCCAACCCCATGAGCGCTATAACCGATGCTATCCGGGACAAATTTTTTAATCGCCGCTCCCGCACCGAAACAACGCGCGGCCCCACCGACGCCCTCGACATCGGAGCCGCAGCATGACGGGCCGGATCTGCTCCGCCGCCAATTCAGGAATTGTAGGAGACAAGGGCAGCCGCGAACCTGCCGTGCTCGCGCACGAGGGCATGCGCCTGGGGCTCGCTCGTCGTAGCGCCGCCGGGGGCAGACGGCGGAATCTCGTGGACGTCATAGCTTGCCGATTCGCTGTGGCGGCTAACGTAGCCAAATCCGCGCGGCGCGCGGCCGAGCTGTTGGTCGATCAGGCAGGCCGCGTCTGCCGGCGAGATCACATTGCCGGCTCGGCCGTACCGTGCCGTGTCGCCGTAGACGTGGCCCTTTGCTCTGTCGATTACGATGAAGCGCGCCATGTCGATCCCTTCCTGGGGCTTTGCGTCCGGGCCCTGGTGTCAGCTCTTACGATGAGCAAGCGAGATCGCGTCGTGCTCGTGACGGCTGAAGGCCCGTTCGGGATCGGAGCCGCAGCATGACCGCCCGCTTGCAAGATGTCAGGCGCTACGCGAAGGCGTCTAAGGGCGTCCAATTCTCAATGTGGTTTGCGCCTATCGTCTCGCATTTTCTGACGCACCGCAGGCTTAGGGTCAGCGGCCTGCGGCTGGTCTGCGAGCCCACTGCGGACGTTCATGATCTCCGAACCGCCTGGATCGCGTGTTCGCACACGGTCCGGAATCGTTTCGTTACGCGGAGCCATGTTCGGAGACTGCTGTTGCCCTCGTTGGGGCTCGGTCGAAATTTGAGCAAGCGCGGGAACGACCAGAATTCCGAAAAACACGAAAGACATTATCGAGCGTCTCATCACAGGTTTTTCCTAGGGCTATTAATGGAAAGTGCCCCGCGAGACGTTCGGTTCCTGCCGGCAGGATACGGATTAACGTCAGCATCTGCATCCGAATCACTGCAAATCGGAGGCAGCATGAGCGCCTCCGCTAACGAGCTAACCCGGCGTCTCGGCCATAACCAGCCTCGCCAAGCGTACGGCGGCGACTTCGCCGATTGTCCGACTGGAACCGGGCATGTGGCGTTCAGTGATGCCAGGACCGCCGGCAATGGCGTCGATCCAGGAGCGAGCTGCCTGCTCAGAAGTGGCCGGCTCGCTTCTCCGGTGGGCTGCCAAAGCAAGCGCTTGGGCTGCAAGTTGTTCGGTGGCGAGATAGTACAACGCCTCCGTTACCCGCTTGTCAGACACGGCCGTATCAATTGCTGCCAAGGTATCGCGCATTGGTCCACTCCTTTGTCTTGGCCACAAGTGGCTGAGACTAGGAACGAGACAAATAGAGCACGGAAGCCCGGCCACGAGATCGAACGCGTGCTCGCCGCGGCCGGCGATGCGATCGAGCGGACGTTCGGAGGGGAGAAGCGGCGTGGCTGAATATCTGCTCACGTCAGGTCAGGCAGCAGAGCGGCTCGGGATCTGCACCCGCACTCTACGCGGTCTCGTGTCAGACGGGGCTCTGCCCTTCATCGTCACCGGCCGCGGCTTGCAGCGGAAACACCGGATGTTCCACCCTGACGACATCGCCGCATTCGTAGAGGCACGGAGGGAACGCGAATGTCGACCCATAAGCCAAAAGGCCGACCGTACTACCTCTACGATTTCTGGCTGCAGGGTCATCGATTTCACGGCACCACGAAGTGCGCCTCGAAGCGGGACGCCGACCTCTTCGAAAAGGTCAGGCGGAAAGAAGCTGCCGACGAGCTTAAGGCCGCGGCAGCGCTCGGCCGAGAGCCGATGACATTTGGCGTTGCCGCCACCCGGTACTGGGACGAGGTTGGGCAGTTCGCGGCAACACAGGACGACATCTGGCGCACCCTCGCGTGGCTGCAGCGCGAGATCAGCGCGAACCGGCGCATCGCCAGCATCAACGACGGCGTGGTGATTCGGCTGAGGACGGCGCGGCGCCAGGAGACCACGAAGCAGGGCAAGGTGGTCGCCCCTGCCACAGTGAACCGCACCCTTGAGGTCCTGCGCAGCATCGTGGCCCGAGCGAGCAAGCTCTGGGGCGAGCCGGTCGCGCCGATCGACTGGCGCCGGCACATGATGAAGGAGCCCGACGAGCGCGTGCGGGAGCTGCGCGGCGACGAGGAGGCTGCCATGTTCGCGGCCCTCCGGCCCGACTACCACGCGATCGTGCGCTTCGCGCTGCTCACCGGCTGCCGCCTGAACGAATGCGTCACGCTGCGCTGGAAGGACGTGGATTGGGGCGGCCGGCAGATCTGGATCCTGGGCAAGGGCAACAAGCTCGCACCGATCCCGCTGCCGCCTACCGTGCGCGAGCTGCTCTGGCCGCTGCAGGGCGAGCACGACGAGTTCGTGTTCACCTACGTGGCTGAGCGCACGCGCGGCGCCCGGCGCCACGGCCAGCGCTACCCCATCACCTACGAGGGCCTGAAGACGGCCTTCCGCCGGGACGTGAAGCCGGCCGTTCCCGGCTACCGCTTCCACGACAACCGCCACACGGCCGCGACCCGAGTGCTGCGCGCCTGCGGGAACCTGAAGGTCGCCCAGAAGATGCTCCGGCACGCCGATATCACCACCACGGCGAAGTACGCCCACGTCATGCATGACGACGTGCTGGAGGCGATGGAGAAGGCTGCGAGGGCCAGTCAGGCTGGCCATCCTGCGGCCGACGAAGCCAAGGGGGTGGTCAATGAAGGGTAAGGTCAATCTCTGGCGTGTCTGCGCAGATGGGACGTGTGCGAAGCCGCCCTTCATTTATTTCATCCAGTCCGAGAAGTTCGTGAAGATCGGCTGGACCATGGGACCGCCGGAGCGCCGCGCGCTCATGGCGCAAACGTACAATCCGCATCAGTGTTTTCTCATGGGAGCGATCGCCGGTGGAGCCGACGACGAGTTGTGGTGGCACACAACCTTCGAGGATCTGCATGTTCGGGGCGAATGGTTCAGGCTCACCGACAAGTTGCGTTCGACTATCCTGTTCGCGCTGAAGCGAGGGGTCGAGATCAACCGGCCCCGGCCGCTAAAAAAGGCGCGAGTGCAGCGGGTGCGCGAGCTGCGGCGAGAGCGGCTGACCGCGCTGGATGCAGGATCCGTTACAGCCGATCCCGTCGTTTTTCACGACGGAGACGCGAGCGACCAAATTTTATTGAGTTCTGGCAGGGACTTAGAATGATAGGCCAGCGGGTCCCAAACCAGGTGCGCTACCAGACTGCGCTACACCCCGACA
>NZ_JBAWTG010000027.1:0-71450 GCF_037106235.1 Methylobacterium nigriterrae
GGCCGAGGTGAGCCGCTTCTTGGCAACCGTGCGTGCCGCATAAGCAGCCTGCAAGCCACTCTCACCCTCATCGTCGTTGAGCTACAACCCCGCCCTCATCCGGTGGGGATTGTTTTTGAGCGGCCAAGCGGCTGTCCGAAGCTCCACAACACCCAACCCGCGAACGTCCGCTCCCAACGGAATAGCTGCCTCTGTGAGCCGAACGACCAAACTCGCTTATGGCGCAACTCAGACTTACAAGCTGAGCTGTTTCAACGTCCGCTACGGAGGAGGCGCCGGAGTCGGCCGAACGGCCGAAAAGGGCGCAATGCCGCATGGCTGATCCTGGCCGAAAGCGGCCCGACCGCTTTAAAACCTTTTCATGCGCAAAGCGGACGCGCCGTACCGTTGCATTCCAGATGGATCACGAAGACCGATTTTCCCACCGATGGAGTTCGGCGCGCTACGGTTTGCAGCAGCGGGGGAAGGGTTATGGAACGCCGGATCAGCTCAAGGCTGCGGAGTGCTCGCGTTCCGGCCACAACGTCACCTGAGAAGCGCGCCGAGGCTGTCGATCACCTGCACAGGCGCGAGGTCGGGATACTCCTCTGGCTGACGTGTGCGATTCACCCACACCGGCGTGAAGCCGTAGGCGGCCGCTCCAGCCACATCCCACCGATTTGACGACACGAACACGATCTCCCGTATATCGACTCCAAGCCGCTCGAGCGCGAGGTCGTAGGCGCGCGGACTGGTCTTGAAGACCCCGGCGGGGTCGACCGACAAAACCGCGTCGAGGTGATCGTGAAGCGCGGCGCTCCTGACCGCCATGTCGAGCATCGCCGTGTCGCCGTTGGACAGGATCGCGGTCTTGAGCCCTTGTGTCCGAAGTACGTCCAGGGTCGCGGGCACTTCCGGGTAGGCATCCAGTCTTCGGTAGGCTTCCAGAAGCGCCGGCCTCAAGGACGGGTCCACATTTGGATGACGGGCCAACGCGTAATCGAGCGCCCTCTCCGTCAATGTCCAGAATGTCATGTACCGGCCACACAGGGAGAGCACCCAGGAATACTCGAGTTGCTTCTGACGCCAGGTGTCCGACAACGGCTTCGCGTCGGGCCCAATCGAGCCGGCATGGCGCTGCACGGCGGAATGGACATCAAGCAAGGTGCCGTAGGCATCGAAGACGACGGCGCGGGCGCCGATCAGGATATCAGGCGTGGGCATCATGGCCTCCTGGATGAATGGGACTGAACTCAGACCGACCTGACCTCTCCGCCGTCCATCCGAAGCACGGTCCCGGTCATCCAATGCGCCGCCGGGGAGACGACGAACGCCACCACATCCGCGATCTCCTCCGCTGTCCCGAAGCGGGCGATTCCGGCCTGTCTCAGGAAGCCCCGTTTCGCGTCCTCGATGTCAATCTGCTTGGCCTCAGCGGCTCTCTGAAGCATCGCCGTGCGACGGTCGGTCATGATCGCGCCGGGCGACACGCAGTTGACCTGCACGTCATCCACGATGCCGCGTTCCGCGAACGCCTTAGCCAAGGCCTCTATGCACGCGTTGATCGCGCCCACAGCTGCTGCGCCCGCCCGCGGGATCACGGCGGCGTTGCCCGACATGAACACGACCGCGCCTTGAGACACGCTCAGGGCATTCCACGCCTGAACGGTGAGGCGCCGAGCTGCGTGAAGCTTGAGTTCCAAGCCCGCATGCCACTGCTCGTCCGTCATCTGAAAGACGTCCAGCCCGGGAACCGCGCCGGCGATGTTGACCAGCGCGTCGATGCGGCCGAACGCGGACAGCGTCTGTTCGGCGACTGTTGCCGCCGCGCCTGTTTCGGCAAGGTCGAGGTCGATCACGAGGGCCTCGGCTCTCGCTGCCCTCACGGCCGCGGCCGTCTCCTCGAGCTTGATGCGGTTCCGCGCTACCAGCACAAGCGCGGAGAAGTCTCGGGCCAAGCGCACGGCCGTGGCTCGACCGATGCCCTGGCTGGCCCCGGTCACGATGGCCGCCGTCTTCGTCATCTCGATATCCTCCGATCGGATCGGGCTCAGTGCACGACGACCATCTTGCCGGTGGCCGCACTGGCTTCCATCAGGCGGTGCGCCTCGTGGACCTCATCGAAGCCGAAGATGCGGACGGGCTTCACGTCGAGCCGCCCTGCAGCGGCGTCCTGAGCGATCTGCCCGAGCGGGACGTCGGCGAGCGGGAAGCCCGGCGTGCCGAACACGAAGCTGCCGAAGAAGGTCAGGTAGACGCCGCTCGCCATCTGCAGCAGCGGGTTGAAATCTGGGATCGGGGCGAGGCCGCCCAGCCAGCCGGCGAGGCACGAACGGCCGCCACGGCGGAGCATCGCGAGCGAGTCCAGGACGACGCTGTTGCCGACAAGATCCAGAACCGCATCGATCTGCTTCGCGTCGGAGATGTGCTTCGACAGGTCCGGCCGCTCGATCTCGCAGCGCTCGGCACCCAGCGCCTTCAGCTTGGCAAACCGATCGGGGTTGCGCGTCGTGGCGATGACGCGGGCGCCGGCGTTCACCGCCATCTTGAGGGCAGCCTGCCCGAACGACGAGGTCGCCCCGCGGATCAGCAGAAGCTGTCCCTTCTGGATATCGAGATTGCGGAACAGGCAGGTCCAGGCGGTGGCGTACGTCTCCGGGATGGCCGCGAGCTCAGCCCAGGGAAGGTCCGCCTCGATCAGTGCAACGTTGCCGACGGGAGCGCGCGTGACCTGGGCGTAGCTGCCATTGATGGTTCGCCCGAGGCCGCCCATCAGCGCCGCCACCTTGGCGCCGACCGGAAATTCGCCGCCGGGACACGACTTGACGATACCGACGCACTCGATGCCCGAGACTGGCGCCGCCTCGGCCCATTCGCCTCGGCGCATGTGCACTTCGGCGTGGTTGATGCCGAAGGCCTTGATCTCGATGACGACGTGCCCGGCCAACGGTTCAGGTTCGGGGATATCCCTGTAGGTCAGGACGTCGAGACCCCCGAAACCGTCCAGGACGATGGCACGCATGGCAGCTTCCCTGATTGCTGGGCGCCGTTCGGGCGCACGATGGGCGGAGCGGGACGCTTCGCGGCGTCCCAGCGTCGGGCTCAGGCGAGGAAGATGCGGATCGCCGAAGCGATCTCGGCGGCGTGGGTCTCGAGCGCGAAGTGGCCGGTGTCGAGGAAGGTCACCTGCGCATCCGGGATGTCGCGCCGGTACGCCTCGGCTCCTGCCGGCAGGAAGAACGGGTCATTGCGGCCCCAGATCGCCAGGAGGCGCGGCCTGTGGCTGCGGAAGTACTCTTGGAAGGCCGGATACAGGGCGACGTTGCTCTTGTAGTCGCCGAACAGATCGAGCTGCACCTCGTCGGCACCGGGACGGCCCAGGTAGTAGTTGTCGAGCGAGTAGCCGTCCGGCGAGACGCGGGTCGCATCGGCGACTCCGTGCGTGTATTGCCAGATCGTCGCCTCCGGCTTCAGGAAGTTGCGGAGAGCGTCGCGGTTGGCCTGCGACGGATCCTGCCAGTAGGCCCGGATGGGGTTCCAACCCTCGCTCAACCCTTCCTCGTAGGCGTTGCCGTTCTGCGAGATGATGCCGGTGATCCGCTCCGGATGCTTCGCGGCGATCCGGAAGCCGGTCGGTGCCCCGTAGTCGAAGACGTAGACTGCGAACCGGTCGAAGCCGATCACCTCGGTGAAGCGGTCGATCACCGAAGCGACGTTGTCGAAGCTGTAAGTAAAGCGATCCCGCGCCGGCATGTCTGACAGACCAAACCCGGGCAGATCCGGTGCCACGAGGTGGAAGCGGTCGCTCAGCAACGGGATGAGATCGCGGAACATGTGCCCCGCGCTCGGGAAACCATGGAGGAGGAGCAGCTTCGGTGCGTTGGGGCGGCCCGCCTCTCGGAAGGCGATCCTGAAGCCGTCGACGTCTGCTGAGCGATAGCGGATCTCGGACATGGCATTCCTCCCTGTAACCGCCTTGCATGCATTTTGGAGGTTATGAGAGACACCGAATAACCTGTCAACAGTTATCGAGACGGTTATGACGCTCGCGGGCGCCGAATGCGGAATCCAAGATGTCCTCGCGTTGCAGGCAAAGAGCCGCGGGATGGGATTGTTGGCCGCGATTTGCCTAACCGGAATGGTGCAACCTGTTAGGTTAGGCGCCATATGGGACGAGGCTGCCAGTGACTTTCAAGGCAATGGAATGGACCTTCACCACACGCCCGCGATCCTCGTGGCTGACGCGCCGGGCCTCGATTTCCTCAATTCGATCGCGACGCCTGTCGACACGCCCGTCGATTGGATCAGTGACGGCGAGGGCCTGCTGAACTGGCTGGAGCAGGCCGGCCTCCTATCAGAGGCAGCTGCCAGGGTCGTACGGGACCGTGCGACCTCGTGTGAACTCGACGACGTCGCAGCTCAGGCCCGTCAGCTGCGGGAGTGGTTCCGAGGCTTCGTCGACGAACGTAAAGGCCGGCCTCTCAGCTCCGAGGATCTATCCGACCTCAAGCCACTTAACAGGCTCCTCGAGCGGGATCAGAGCTTCAGTCAGATCGTCTTCGAGAACCATGACGGCGTCCCATGCCTGGAGTTGCGGACCGCGCGTCATTGGCGCACGCCGGACTCCCTGCTCCAGCCGATTGGCGAGGCCCTGGCCCGGCTCGTCTGCGATGAGGACTTCACGCACATCAAGGCGTGCGAGGGTCATAGCTGCACGTTGCTGTTTGCCGATCACACCCGCAGTCGAGCACGGCGATGGTGCAGCATGGCGGTTTGCGGCAACAGGGCGAAGCAGGCTGCCCACAGAAGCCGCCTCAGGCCCTAGCTGCAGACCTCGTTCGCGTCGCCCGGCGGACTGAGGAAACGATCCGCTTCCACAAGCGTGGTCCGACCTATGGTCGTCAGGGCTTCGGAGCTTCTGCACCGAACGAAGCGCGAAAGCGGAACGGCAGAGGTCCTTCAGCAGCTCGCATCCGGGTTTGCCGTAGGCTCAGCCAAAGCGCCCCTGAACCCAGCAGTGGGGCCCCCAGGGGCATTGTCAGATTAGGCCCTATGCGGCCGGTCGGCGAAAGTACCGTGCGCTTCACCAGAGTCGGGAACCGCGATCGCCCGCATCACGTCTTGCCGGAGTAAGTAGATCGAGACGACCAGCAGGATGAGATCCTTCAGGAGGAAGGCGGCGTTCATCGCCATGGCCGGAAATCCGCCGGCGCCGGCATCCCAGGCATCGGGCACGAACGGCAGGATCGTCAAAGTCGAGATGAATGTGGCCGTGGAACCGAGAGCGCCCAACACGCCCAGTTTCTTATTCCAGAAGCCCAGGAACAGCAGCGTGCCAAAGGTCCATTCGGACGCGCCGAGGAAAATGGCCGTACCGCGAATGCCGAGGATCTGAATCGTCCAAGAGGTGAACGGACCGTGCGTGATCAAGGGGAGAAGTCCCCTGATCTCGGCTTCGAACCATTTATCGTACCCGAACCAAGCGAAGATGACGACCATCGCGGCCCGGAGCAGGTGATAGTCGAGGTCGCGCCGGAGCAGGCCCGAGCCAGCCAGCTTGTCGATGAGGAAGTTCATGGTGCCCTCCGTAGGCGTTGCGTCCAGTTTGTCCTTCATATCGACGGAGCTTGCGACCTTGAATGCCTATATCAGTCTAAAATATGCTGAAAAGTCTCATAGCGGACTGGTTCGCAGCGTCGGCTGATCGGCGCAACCGGCTAATCGATCGGCCCGGCGATGTGACGAGTGCTGAGCTCGGGCGAGACAGCATCCTGGCCGCTACGCTGAGTCTCGATGCGTCCTACCGATCAGAGGGCAAGCTCCTGCGCCTTGATGTCGGCGATGGGACCGAGGAGGGCAGGATCGAACGGGATCAATTCCCGCACCGCACCGATGCGATTGGGTAAGTCCGGGTTCGCGAGCGCACCCTTGCCGAACGCCACGATGTCCGCCCCGGCCTCGACGACCTCCTGTGCCCTGGATGCATCGTGGAGCCCTCCGTTGGCGATCAACGCGAGGTTCGGGGCGAAGCGGCGGGCGAGGGCGACGAGACTGTCATGGCCGCCCTCGAAGGCTGGCTTCCACGCCTCATGATCAGTGACGTGGATGTAGTCCACGCCGGCGTCCGCGAGCGTGGCGAAGACCGCTTCCGCATCCCGATTGCGCCCAGCCCATTTGTGGGAGAAGTCGTTGACCTTGCCCTGCGAGATCCGGATACCGACCGGCACGTTCCCGCCGACCTTCGCGCGCACGGCCTTGAACACGGCTACCGCGAACGCGGCGCGCGCGCGGGCGCCGCCGCCCCAGCGGTCGCTTCGCCGGTTGGTGTGTTCCGTCAGGAATTGGTCGATGAGGTAGCCGTTCGCGCCGTGGATCTCGATCCCGTCGAAACCCGCAATGGCGACGGCACGCTCGGCGGAGGTGGCGAACCCGTCGATCACCTCGGCGATCTGCCCGTCCGTCATGGCGGACGGTGCCGGGTAGGCGCCCCTGCCGTAATAAAATTCCATCTGGCTGCCTAGGGGCTGGACGGCCGAGGGGCCGACGGTGCCGTCGCGGAAGCGATTGCCTTGGCTGATCGCGCCCGCATGCATCAGCTGCGCGAAGAAGCGGGCGCCGTGCCGGTGGGCAGCCTTGACGACCGGTCGCCAAGCGCGCGCCTGCGCCGCGTCGGTGATGCCCGGCTGATCACGGTAGCCCTGCGCGAACGCCTGGTCCGTGTAGATGCCCTCGGTGATCAGCAGGCCGAAACCGCCCCGGGCGAAGCGCTCGTAGTAGCGGGCCATCCTCTCCGTCGCGGTACCGTCCTCGTTCGCGCTCACGCGGGTCATCGGGGCGACCGCGAACCGGTTGCGGAGGGAGAGGCCGTTTATATCGGCGGCCGTGAAGAGGGGGCCTGCGCTCGTGCTCATGATGATCCGACCCTGCCATACGACACGCCGGTCCCCGCGGAAGTGCCCGGCTGAGCGCGCGTGTCTTGTTTCGATGAACGGAAGCTAGATTTGCCGCCGTCCACGCGGTAGCGAGGTCGGACGTTAAGGATCTTATCGCATGGTGATATGCTGATGGATCTGTCGAACGTCGCCCTCTTCTGCTCCATCGTCTCGGCCGGAAGCCTGTCGGCCGCGGGCCGACTATCGGGTCATTCGCCGATGGCGGTCAGCCGCCGCCTGGCTGCTCTGGAAGAGGAGCTCGGGGTTCGCCTCCTCCATCGCACGACCCGGACGATCGCCCTGACGGCGGACGGCGAGACGTTCCTCCCGCTCGCCCAATCCATGCTCGACGCGAAGGCCGCCGCCATGGCGGCTTTCTCGGAGCGCCAAGAAGGCCTGAGCGGCGTCCTGCGCGTGACCGCGCCCAACCGGATCGGGCGCGCACTCGTCGTGCCGCAGGCAGTTCGGCTGATGGCCGAGAATCCCCTGCTGCACGTGGATCTGATCTTCAGCGACAGGATCGTGGACATCGCGGCATCCGGGATCGACGTCGCGCTGAGGGTCGCCACGTTGCAAGCATCCGAGCTGGTCGCCGTGAAGCTGGCCAACAACCCGCGCATCCTCTGCGCCGCGCCGAGCTACCTCGCGGAACACGGATGCCCCGAACGGCTCGTCGACATCGACGAGCATACCTGTCTGACGCTGCACGCGATGGACGCGTGGCCGTTCACCCAGGGCGGGAAACCCATCGCGAAGCGGATCGACGGCCGCTTGGCGGCCAACAGCGTCGATACGGTTCGCGGCGCCTGCGTTGCTGGCGCCGGTGTCGCGCTCCTGACTTACTGGGACGTGGCACGGGACCTGGCCGACGGGAGGCTCGTCGTGGTCACCCTGGAGGTCGCCGAGCCCGAACTGCTCGCCATCTGGGCGATGCTGCCGACCCGGCAGCACACGCCCGCTCGGGTGCGCAGGTTTCTCGATCTCATGAAAGAAGAGCTGGCCGCCCGTCCACGGTCCTGAGCAGCGCCGGAAGCGGTTTACAGGCCTCGTGCGAGCTGATTAGTGCGGAAAACAGGCGGTATTCCGCCCTATCGTTCCAAACCCGTAGGTCCGCCATGGCAACACCCGAGGACTGGCTGAGCCGCCTGCTCGCGCTTGTCCCCGTCCGCGGACGCCTCGACATCTACTGTACCTATGGTGCCCCCTGGCGCATCGACCAAGCGCGCGCGGAAGTCGGCGAGATGGCCTATCACGCCCTCGTCGCCGGATCGGCCGTGCTTGAGGACCCAACGGGTGGCCCGCCGCTACGCCTCTCGGCCGGGGACATCCTGCTGCTCCCGCGGCGGGAGGCGCACGTCCTCCACGATGGCAGCGGAGCCCTTGCGACGCCGGCGCACACGCGGACGGCTTCCAACCTGCTGATCAGCGAGAACGCGGGTGCGGGCGAGCGGCTCGACATGCTCTGCGGGCACTTCATGCTCGCGCGCCCCCAGGAATGCTTGCTGCGGGATTACCTGCCGCCGCGGCTCGTGGTGCGAACGGCCGACTCGGCCGCGTCCGGGACGTCATCCGGAACCCGGGACGTGCTGACCGGCCTCGTGTCGCTCATGCGCCATGAGGCGGTGTCCGATGGCCTGGGCGGCCGGGCCATGCTGGATGCGCTCTCCACGGCGCTGTTCACGCTGACGCTACGTCTGGCCAGCGAAGCCCGGGAAACGCCGGTCGGCTTGCTGGCCCTGGCGGGCCATGCCCGCCTGGCTCCGGCCCTGTCGGCCATGTTCAACGAGCCGGGCCGCTCGTGGACGCTGCCCAAGCTGGCGCGCCTCTGCAACATGTCGAGGGCGACCGTGGCGCGGCAGTTCCAGGAGAGACTGGGCCAGTCCGCCAGCGAGCTGTTGACGAACATCCGCATGACCCTGGCGGCGAACGAGTTGCGGAAGCCGTCCGCGAGCACGGGTGCGGTTGCGGAGACGGTCGGGTACCAGTCCGAAGCCGCCTTCCAGCGCGCCTTCAAGCAGCGCATGGGCGTCACCCCGGCGCAGTGGCGCCGGGGCACACAATCCGCGGAACTTGCCTTCCCGTCACTCCCATCGTGAGGACCGCGTCGCTACGGGGATTGCGGCGGCACGCCCGCGAAGAGTGGACCAAGCCCCTCTGCCATCGTCGGGTGCGCCAGGACGGCGTCCCGTAGCCGCTGGTAGGGCAGTCCCGCCAGCATCGCCGTCTGCGCCACCGCCAGGACCTCGCCGGCCTCGGAGCCGATCATGGTGAAGCCCAGGATGCGGTCGTCGTCCCCGACCAGGGCCTTCATGAAGCCCTGAGTCTCACCCGTCGTCTGCGTCCGCAGCACGGCGCTCATCGGCAGCCGCGCCACCCGGACAGACACGCCTTGGCGCTGCGCCTCGCGCTCGTTCAGCCCGACGCGGGCGAGCGGTGGCTCGGTGAACATGTTGGCCGGGACCAAGCGGTCCTGCGTGCTACGCTGGCCCCCCGCGAGATTGTCCCGGATGATCCGGAAGTCGTCGACGGAGACGTGGGTGAATTGCGGGCTGCCGGCCGCCTCGCCGAGCGCCCATACCCCGGGCGCGCTGGTCTCCAGACGCTCGTTCACGCGGATGTAGCCTCGGTCGGTCAACGTGACGCCCGCCTCTTCCAGCCCGATTCCTTGAGTGTTGGGCGAACGCCCGGCGGCGACGAGGATGTGGCTCCCGTCGATGGTCTGTTCGCCGGCGCCTGTGCGCACGGTAAGGCTGACCGCCTGACCGGAATGGCCCGTGACGCTCAGGGTCTCGGCGTGCGTGACGACCGTAATGCCCTCGGCCGTCAGGATGTCCCGCATCTCGGTAGCGACGTCGGCATCCTCGTTGCTCAGGAGCTGAGGCCGGGCCTGGAGGATGGTCACGCGGCTCCCGAAGCGACCCAGGGCCTGCGCCATCTCCAGGCCGACGTAGCCGCCACCCAGCACGATCAGGTGCGAGGGCACGGCATCGAGCTCCAAGGTCTCGATGTGGGTGAGAGGAGCGGCCTCCGCGAGCCCGGGAATGGCCGGGATGGTCGCGTGCGTTCCCACGTTGAGGAACACTTGGTCGCCCGTCAGCACGCGTGTGCCGCCATCGTTGAGCCGCACCTCCAGGGTCTTCGGGGCGACGAAGCGCCCGCTGCCCATGCTCAGGTCGACGCCGGCTTCGTGGTATGCCTTGAGGTGGAACGCAACCTCACCCTCGACCATCGCTCGCTTGCGTTGCCGGACCGCCTCCATGTCGGTCGTGACCGGGCCGGTGATGGTCCCGAAACGCGCGGCGTGGCGCACGAGGTGCGCGACCTTGGCGCTCCAGATCTCGTTCTTGCTGGGCAGACAGGCGATGTTGGGGCACGAGCCTCCGACCCAGCGGCGCTCGACGACGGCGACCCGCCGACCGGCGCGCCCCAGATGCCAAGCCAGCAGCTTGCCGCCTTGGCCGCTGCCGAGGATCAGCACGTCGAAGTGTTCCGGCTGGGATGCGGCTCGTGCCTCCGCATTCCTTGCCTGCTCGTGCCCCGGACGTGTGTCGAGTGACGGGTCAGTCGCGCTCATGGTCGCAGCTCCGGAAATAAGCGTACGCAAAGGTCTGCCTCGGTGGAGGCGGGCGAGAACGCGTTCCGGCAATCCGGCTGACACCTCCGGCTGCGGTCGCGCTAGCATTCGTCGGATCAGCAGCGACTGCAAATCGTGGTACTGATGAGCTGATCCAGGCGACGACTTTGAGCGTCGAGACCCGTGGTCGTGCCGGCGCGCCAATCCAGTGCTGCACCCGGCGGCTTGGTCTGGCCGACGGAGCTCACGCGCCGAAAACCTGTCGTCGTGTGGAGCGGTGGCAGCTGGACCGGCTTCGAGGCGGCGGCCGACTCCGACATGAAGTGCTCTGCCGCTGCCGGCGTTACCGCCGTGCTGATGAGGACGAGAGTGGCGACGGCAGCGGAGACCAGTCTCGACGAAGTGGTGCGGCCAGTGGCTCGGTTGGATGAGAAAGCCGTATGGAACATGTGACGCTCCTTCGCTTCGGCTGCGAACGTAAGGTCACAGTACGGCCCGAAAACGATATCATTAATGCTACCTTGGCACCATTTGATGCTCCATCATCTCAAAAATGGCCGTCACTTTTCGAACCTGTCGCTCTTTGTGGGAGCATCATCGGCAATGCGGGGCGCCGCGCGAACAGTGTCGGCTTTGGCCTGTTGGCTTTGACTCGGCCGTCGGTGTTACCGTGGGGAATCCCGGCTGGCGGCATGTCGGATTTGCCGAATAGAGAACAGCATTGACGCCAATCAGACCCCAAGCTGGGCCGCTGTACCGTCCGCTTCGGAGACGCTCTCCAAGTCGTTTGGATGGCCGAAATGGGCGCGAAGCCGAAGGTCCGTTTCCCGGCTCGGAGCCAAGGTCCGGTAGTGGCGCAATCCGGCCCTCGAGCCGAGCCGTTGCAATGGCTGCTTTCGGTCTGCCGGGACGGCGGCGAGTACGAGCGTTATGGGCACGAAGCCGGCATTTGCATCCCGGTGCATGCCGGATGCAGCCATCATCGCTTGGTGACGAGGATCGCGTGGACCATCAGCGGCGTCAGCAGGCATCGGGGCTCGGCAACGATACGCTGACGCAGGGCCGCCTCAAGGCGCGCGGCAAACTCTTGGCGGAACTCAGGGCTGCGACTTTCGTCGAGCGCCGCAAACAGGGACGGCTGAAATGGTGCCTGGAAGAACCGCACATAGCGCTCCGCCAGCGCGTCCCGATCACCGTTCGCTTGATAGGCAGTCCAGAACGGATCAGGAAGCCTGCTGAGGTTCTCTGCCTCCACAACCAAGCCCGCAAACGCACCATCGCCGAATGGTGCGCGCACCTCTGACGGGTGACGCTCGTACTGCAGGATGACCATGCGGGAGAGTTCCGCCGGTTGCAGAAAGCCCGTCTCCGTCAATAGCTCCAACTCCGCCTGGGCCCATCCCATCAGGACTGAAAACGATGTCGTCTCCGCCTCCTCCAGAGCCGGCTGGACGACAACCAGGCGCCCACCTGTTCTCAGCTCACAGGCCCTGCGCGAGAGGAATGTTCGCCAGTCGCTCGCAGCCTGTTGCGCAAAGTGGGCGCGCACGCCGGGCGGCGTCAGGCGCGTCCAGATGTGGCCGGGCTCCGGGACCGGATTGGCGCTGAGCCAATGCGCGGCAAACGAACTCCAACCCAGCGTGACCGATGCAGACGGAAGGATCTGTTCGTAAAACGAGCGCCCGATCGCCGAGGCGAAGATCGGATGATCCAAGTTCAGGTAGCTCTCTTGGCTGTCCCTCAAAAGCACGAACAGCGAGGTGAAGTCGTTCTCGGGCTGGTCCGTGTGCACGACGGAGATCGGGATTTCGCTGTCGGCGCGCTCGCGCAGCCTTTCGATCGCGATGCGCAGGGGCGATAGTGAGTTGCGCCCTTGGGCGCACCCGAAGTCGGCGATGGTCAGAGGTGGCTCGAGCGATTGCAGCGCATCGACGGCTTGAGAGAGCAGACCAAGGCCGATTGCGCCACCGCAGGCTTGCAGTTGCGCGTGCTGGTTGTAGAAGCCGCCCCCCTGCATGGGAGCAGCGTGACCCAGGCCTGATTCTTTGGAGGTCATGGTCACCTCGGCGGCAATCAGCCGAGCAATAACGTTGCTTCCCAGCCTTGAGACAAGTTCAGACAGCAGCGGCGTGTTGTTCGTACCGTTCCACGATTATTTCCATGCTGACGCTGGCGCGGGCCGTGGTGCGGAGCAGCCAACCGGATGGACAGGGCTCATCGCGTTGCGACTGTCCCGCATTGCGAGCTGGATCCGCCCTCCGCTCAACGCATAGAGATGAAGGTTCACTCGTGCAGCGAAGCGGAACGACCGAAGGTGGCCGAAAGCTGAATGACGGCTTTCAGCGTTCAAACCAAAGAAGCGGACCTTCAGCGCGATCCCATCCAAAGCCTCATCACGACCCCTTCCGGACCTTCCGCCTTGTCGCAGAGAGGGTCTGCTATTGAGGAAGAAGCCAACACGGCAACGGCGGCTGTAATGTCATGCGCAGTTGATCAAGCGAATTTGCAGCGGGACAGCCTTCCAGTCCGCGGTCGCCTGATTCGCACTCGCGCCGAGGAAAATCGCAGTTAATGATGCAATACTTCCACAGCTCAGCAGCTAGCAGCCGAGATCCTTAATATATCTCATTGCAGTCAAGATGTCACCCATTTGTCATGTGGCGTCTTTAATCCCGGTCTAGTTCACAAAATTTTCTTGAGGCGATGATGTCCGACGCAGCTCTGGCCCCGAGCGGAACAGTAAGCCATGCGCCAACCGGCAAGCCTCGCCTTGACCACGGCATCCACCCGAGCGGCGTCATCGCCTTCTTACTCGTCCTCGTCGCCGGACTTGGCTACGCGGTCGTCAGCCTGGTCGCCGACATGAACGCTGTCCACCAGGAGCCCCTGGCCGTTGGCGCCTTCGTGCTTCTCGGCCTCGCGCTCCTGATCGCGCTGGGCTTCGAATTCGTGAACGGCTTCCACGACACCGCCAACGCGGTCGCCACCGTGATCTACACCCACTCGATGCCGCCTCTCGTCGCGGTGATCTGGTCGGGCGCCTTCAACTTCCTGGGCGTCCTGCTCTCATCGGGAGCGGTCGCCTACGCCATCGTGACCCTGCTGCCCGTCGAACTGATCCTGCAGGTCGGCTCAGGCGCGGGCTACGCCATGATCTTCGCCCTGCTGCTCGCCGCCATCATCTGGAATCTTGGCACCTGGGCCCTCGGCTTACCGAACTCCTCCTCGCATGCCTTGATTGGCTCGGTTCTCGGCGTCGGTCTCGCCAACCAATTCATGGGCGGCCAGGACGGCACCTCGGGCGTCGACTGGAACCAGGCGCTCGGCGTGTTCAGGGCGCTGGCCTTCAGCCCGGTCTGTGGGTTCGTGCTTGCCGCGCTCTTGTTGCTGGCCCTCAAGTTCACGGTCCGCCGTAAGGACCTGTACGAAGCTCCGAAGGGCGACACGCCGCCCCCGCTCTGGATCCGTGGCCTGTTGATCCTGACCTGCACCCTCGTCTCCTTCTTCCACGGCGGCAACGACGGGCAGAAGGGCATGGGCCTGATCATGCTCATCCTGATCGGCGCGGCGCCCACCGCCTACGCGCTGAACCGAACGATGACGGCGGATGCGACGCCGGCCTTCGTGCAGAACTCGCAGGCTGCCAGCACCTTGTTCGCCGCTCGTGCCGACGGAACGGTGCAGCCTGATGCGGCCCAGGCTCGCAAGACGGTCGCCGGTGCGCTGAAGGCGAAGGAGCTGAACAGGCCGGAGGTGTTTGGCGCCTTGGCTGCCTTATCGGCGGACATCGCGGACGTGGTGAAGAACTACGGTTCGATCCGTCAGGTCCCCGCAGGTGCGACTTCCAACGTGCGTAACGACATGTACCTCGCCTCCGACGCGATCCGTCTGCTGCCGAAATCCGGCGCGGCCTTCTCGGAGACTGAGGCCAAGACGCTCAAGGGCTACACGGAGCTCCTGAACGCCGGCACCCGCTACATTCCCGACTGGGTGAAGGTTTGCGTCGCGCTGGCGCTCGGCCTCGGCACCATGGTCGGCTGGAAGCGGATTGTGGTCACCGTCGGCGAGAAGATTGGCAAGACTCACCTGACCTACGCGCAGGGCGCCTCGGCCGAGATCGTGGCGGCCGGGACGATCGGGCTCGCCGAGCTCTACGGCTTGCCGGTCTCGACCACGCACATCCTCTCGTCCGGCGTGGCCGGCACCATGGCGGCGAATGGCTCGGGCCTGCAGCTCTCCACCGTACGCAACATGGCGCTGGCGTGGGTCACGACGCTGCCGGCCGCGATCCTGATTGCCGGCACGCTGTTCTTCATCCTGCGTCACGTGTTCTGAAGCAGGATGGCTGCTCCCACCGCGCCGGTCCGGCTGCTGTGCGACGAGCCGGCGCTGCCGGGCCTGCTCTGGGCCATGCGCTTCGACGAGAGCGGCTGCGGGCACCTCGTCGGACGCGACGAGGACCTGACCGCTCCCGGACGCTTCGGCGAGGGTTTCACCTGGCTGCACTTCAACCTGAATGACGCGCGGCTCGCCGACCTCGTGGCCGAGGGTCGGCTCGGTCCACGGTATTTAACGGCGGCTGCCTTCGCCAGCGATCCGCACCAGCGCCTCATGGTCGAGGACGGCCATATCGGCGGCGTCGTGGCCGATCTCGTCCGCGAGGCCGGCGAGCCCACCAAGGTCGATGCGGGCGGGCGCCTGCATTTCGTGATGGGATCGCGCCTCCTCGCGAGCGGCCGGCGCCACCCCGTTGTCGGGCCCGACCTTGCCCGCGATGCTGCTGCCGGGGGGGCAGAGCATCCTCGCACCTGTCCAGCTGCTCGAAGGCATCGTCGACCATGTGGTGACCGCGATGGCCAAGACCGGCGGTCGCCTGGCCGACGAACTCGACGAGATCGAGGACCACATCCTCGACGAGCGGGTGCGCGGTGAGCGCCGGCGGCTCGGGCCGATCCGCCGGGACGCGGTGCGCCTGCACCGTCAGCTCTTGGGACTTCGCGCGGTGTTCCACCGCCTCGAAACAGCTGCCGGTGACGAGCAGGTACCAGCAGCCGCCATCGCCGCGGCGGCCCGCGTCGCACAGCGACTCGATGCGCTCGACCGGGACATGGTGATGCTCGCCGACCGCAGCCGGCTGATGCAGGAGGAATTGGCCTCCTACCTCGCGCAAGCCTCGAACCGTCAGCTCTACACCCTGTCGGTGCTGACCGCCCTGTTCCTGCCGCCGACCCTCGTGACGGGTCTGTTCGGCATGAACACCAAGGGCCTGCCGCTCGCCGAGAACGACAGCGGCTCGTCGATCGCCATCGCGGTCGCCGTCGTCTCGGCGCTCGCTGCCTTCGCGCTGATCCGCGGGCTCGGCATCCGGCCGCCGCGGGACTGAGCGGCGGCCTCAGTAGCGGATCGTGGCGCGCAGGCCGAACACGGTGGCGTTGCGGATCCTGGCGCCGTCCGGATCGCGCGGGTTAGGAATGCCGCCGCCGGGCTTGAACACGTACTGGATGCTGGGCTGCAGGGCGATGCCCGGCCCGAGCACCGCCTGGTAGGTGGCTTCCACCACCGCCTCCATGCTGCGCCGAGGACGCGGCCCATCGCCGAGGGCGGCCGCCTCGACGTCGAGTCGGTGCGCGGCACGCGCGATGCGGGCGTAGCCCACTGCCAACCCCATCGTGTCGTCCGAGCGACCGGGGAAGAGGCCTCGGTAGGCGATGCCGCCATCCAGGTAGAGATCGATCAGGTTGCGGTCGCCCGGCGAGCCCGAAGCGCGCAGGAACACGCTGGCGCCGTCATTCGGGTCATTCGGTTCGCGGTAGATAGTCTGGTCGATCAGGCCGTAGACGCCACTGTCACCGCGCAGCCGACGGCCGAGGCCCGAACTCGCCGGGTCAGCCAGGGAGCGCCCATTCGTGTCATGGCCGAGCGCGTTGAACCGGCCGAAATGATGCCAGCCGCCCAGCGTCACCGTGCCGGGCTCACCCTTGGCGCCCGGCTCGATGTTGTAGGCGTAGGACACCTCCGCGATCGCGAGCGCCGGATCAGACAAGGGGAAGCGGGTGCCAGTGCGGTTGCGCCGCTGGGGATCGGGCTCGCGCCCGAACCGGTCGGGCCCGCCTGGATCACCGTCGTAGAGGCCGGCCTGGAACGACAGATTGGCGCTGGGCACAACCTTCACGCGCACGCCCGGCGAGGCGAGCGGATAAGAGGGACCGCCACCCTGGATATCGGTCGCCAGAATTGCGGGCCAGCCGAACGACCCGTTGGTGAACAGGATACCGGTCTGGCTCACCATGTACTCGGTGTCGGTGGCGAGCTGTCCAACGCGCACGGCGACGCGGCCATCGAACAGGCTCTGCTCGAACCACAGCTCGTTGAGGCGGGTGGACGACAGGGCCTCGATGTCGCTAACGGTCAGCAGATTGCCGACGAAGGAGCGCGACGCGCCGGTGCCGTGGATCTGGTAGAAGGTCGTGTGAAGCGCTCCACCCTGCCAGCCTGCCAGGATATCAAGGTCGACGTCGACATCGACATCCACCAGCCCGAGCGTCGCGGTGCCTCGCCACATGCCACCGCGCACGGTGTGAACGGCTTCAGTAAAGTAGATCAAGTCGTAGTTGATGCCGCGCGTGCGCAGGAAGGCTCGGAACCCGCCCGGATCTCCGGCCGGTCCCAGCAGCTCCTCGATCGAGGTCGTCACCTCCGCCGAGCGCCGAGCCGAGAAAACCGGCTGAGCGACAGAGGTCTGAGGATCGCCGCCCGCGCCCGCGTCGGAGCCGATGGCTACCCCCTCGGCGGCGACGCGCGTGGCCTCGCTGAGAACGTCAAGCGTCGGTTGCGCAATGGCCGCGGAGCTCGACGCAAGCAGTGCTGCAAGCCCAACGTATCGCCGTCCTAACGCGCAGAAGCTGCGTGGCATCCTGGCGTCTGCACCCCTCATGTCAGTTCTGCGCGCCCAGCCATGAAAACTCAGGATGCTCCTGTCATGCCTGCAGCGTCACGGCTCTTCGGGATGTGGAAAAAGAGCCTGTGGGGTGGAGCCGGCGGCGCATCCGCTGACCACCCATCTCATGCGCGTCGCCCGACCTTCTCAGTAACGGGACGGCACGTACATCTCGGCCGGGACCGGCCCGCGTACGTAGTCGGCGTGGCGCTCACGCGGCGGCAGCTGGACGGGTGGGTGTTCGACCTCCCCGTAGGGGATCTGTTCCAAGAGGTGGCTGATACAGTTCAGGCGCGCGCTCTTCTTGTTCACGGCCTCGACCACCCACCAGGGCGCCTCGGGGATGTGGGTGCGCGCCAGCATGTCCTCCTTCGCCTTCGTGTAATCTTCCCAGCGGCGGCGCGATTCAACGTCCATCGGCGAGAGCTTCCACTGCTTGAGTGGATCCTCGATCCGCATGCGGAAGCGAAGTTCCTGCTCGGCATCCGTGATCGAGAACCAGTACTTCAGCAGCACGATGCCCGAGCGCACCAGCATGCGCTCGAACTCTGGCACCGAGCGGAAGAACTCCTCGACATCGGCCTCGCTGCAGAAGCCCATGACCCGCTCGACACCGGTTCGGTTGTACCAGGAGCGGTCGAACAGCACGATCTCGCCGCAAGCCGGCAGGTGGGCGACGTAGCGCTGGAAGTACCACTGGCTGCGCTCGCGCTCGCTTGGGGCGGGCAGGGCGGCCACCCGGCAGACGCGTGGGTTGAGGCGCTGAGTGACGCGCTTAATCACGCCGCCCTTGCCGGCCGAGTCGCGGCCTTCAAACAGCACCACCACCCGCAGCTTCCGGTCCTGTATCCAGTCCTGAAGCTGCACCAGCTCGTGCTGCAGCCGCAGCAGCTCGCGGAAGTAGATCTTGCGGCTCAGGCCATCCGGTCGCGCCTCGTCGGAACGCGCCTCAAGACGCTCCAGGCGCTCATCTTCGAGCTCCAGCTCGAACTCCTCGTCGTAGCTGTCGGCGAGCTCGCGGCGGATCGCCTCAATGTCGGCATCGTGAGGCGTGCGTTCGTCAGGCATCATCGTCACCACCTCGAAGGTGCATGGAGGGTCGGTGATAGGATCAGGCTTCCATGACAAGCCTGAGAAGCATGGGCCAACTTGCCGGACTCGGTCGGCGCTATCGAAGCTCTCCGCCTGCCATGTCCCTGTCTATGCTCTTCGGTGCCGCCAGGATCCCTACCTTGTGATGGAACGCGCTCGGGTTTGATCCGGAGCCTCCCTCGGCGCGTTGCTGATCCGAAACCGCAGCGCGCACCAGTGTGGGCGTGTTGTGGCCATCATGGCAGCAGGAAGGACTGGATGACCGGACCGCGCGAGATTGAGCTGAAGCTGGAATGCGAGCCCTCCGACCTCACCACGTTGCAGAGCCACCCGCTCCTGCAGGAGGCTTCCGAGCAGGGCGAGGCGGATCTGGAATCGGTTTACTTCGACACGACCGACCAGAGCCTGCGCCAGGCCGGGCTCGGGCTGCGGGTGCGCCGGAGCGGCGAGCGCTTCATCCAGACCCTCAAGGCCGGGGGTGATGGCCTCTTCGACCGGCCCGAATGGGAGCAGGAGGTTGCCGGTCCGCAGCCGGACCTCGGGGTCTTGGCCGACACGCCCCTCGCCAAGGTGCTCGCCCGCAAGGACGCCCTGCAGCCTCTGTTCACCACCGCCGTGACGCGGCGCAGGTACCTGGTCGAGCAGGGCCGATCCCGCATCGAGGTTGCCCTCGACACAGGCCGGATCACGGCGCCGGTTGCGGGCGACAGGACCATTCCGATCTGCGAGGTGGAGCTGGAGCTGAAGGACGGCGTGGCCGGCGACGTGTTCGCCCTGGCCCATGCGGTCGCCTCTCTCATCCCGCTACGCCTTGGGGTCCGCAGCAAGGCCGAGCGCGGCTACGTGCTGGCTTCAAGCGAACTCGACCGTGTGCGCAAGGCCGAGCCTGTGCCGCTGCGCGAGGACATGAGCGCGGCCGAGGCGTTCCAGGCCGTGTCACATGCCTGCTTGCGCCACATGCGGCTGAACGAAGACATTCTGCTGCTGGGCCGCGACGCGAACGCCCTGCATCAGGTGCGCGTCGCGATCCGGCGATTGCGCTCGGCCTTCTCGCTGTTCGGAGACCTCATCGACGATCCGCAAGGTGCCCGCCTCCGGGTTGAGCTGAAGCGGATGACGGAGCCGCTGGGCCATGCCCGCAACCTCGACGTCTTCCTTGCCACCACGCTGCCGGCAGAGCGCGAGCGGCACCCGGACGAGCCCGGGCTGCTCAACCTGGAGACGCAGCTCGAAGGCCGGCGCACACAAGCCTACGAGTCCATCCGGACGCTGCTGCAGTCGGCGGAATGGCGCGCGCTGCTGCTCGATCTCGTCGGCTGGATCAACGCCGGCCCCTGGCTCGGAGACGAGGCCGAAGAGCGTGTGACACTGCGCGAGGAGGCCGCACGTGAGTTTGCGGCGCGTGAACTCGATCGACGCCGACGTCAGGTGAAGCGGCGCGGCCGCGATCTCGACGTACTCAGCCCAGTGGACCGGCACCAAGTACGCATCGCCGCCAAAAAATTGCGCTACGGGGCCGAGTTCTTCGCCGGTCTCTACCCGGCCAAGAAGGCGGTGAAGCGTCACGTCACCTTCGTCAAAGCGCTCTCCGAGCTGCAGGATCACCTCGGTGCCCTCAACGACATCGCCACGGGCCATGAGGTCGTGCGGAACATCGCGGGGGAGCATGCGGGTGCCTCGGCCCTGTTCGCGGCAGGCATCACGGCCGCCGACCTTGAGGCACGCACGCGCAAGCTCCTGGCGGCCGCCGCCGACGCACACAAGGATCTGGTCGATGCCAAGCCGTTCTGGCGGTAGCTGACCGGCTCTCCCACCATATGACCGTTTCGTGAACCTCCCGACGCGCCTGCCGATTATCCTGGCACTGCGTCAGTGGAGGTCGGTCATGATCATCCGTAGCGTTGGTGAACTAGTGCGTGGTCGGTCCCTCCACGCCATCGACGTTGCGGCCACAGTTACAGAGGTGTGCCGGAGGTTGCGCGAGCATCACGTCGGCGCGCTCGCCGTCACGGAGGGGGGCGGCCTCATCGGCATCATCAGCGAGCGCGACGTGATCGCCCGGGTCATCGCGGTCGAGCTGGACCCGCAACTCACGCCGGTCCGGGCTGTGATGACATCAGATCCGCAGACGATCGACGTCGAGGAATGCTTGGCCGACGCGCTCCAGAAGATGCTCGACGGCCACTTCCGGCACCTGCCCGTGATGCAGGAGGCGCAGGTCATGGGCATGATCTCCATGCGGGACATCCCGACCGAGTACCGGCTCATGCGCCAGCGCTACGAGCAAATGCGAGCTCAGGACGAAGTTGCGGGATAGCTCTCAGTCTGTTCAAGCAACTAACAGACGAGGCGCATGTTTCGAGATATACAGTAAGATCCCACTTGGTCGCATCGTGCCCAAATACAGCACATAATGATATTTTCGTGGCAATAGCTCCTTGACGCAATAAGCTGTGGCTCTTCCTGTCGTCCATCACGTGAGGAGGCGCGCATGAGCGGACTGGATGGGGTCGCACGGACCATCACGACGTTGGCGACGCCGGACATAAAGCCAAAGGACCTCCTGGCAGCGGTTCGTCGGCACCACCCTGAAGCCTCCAAGAAGCAGGTCAGTCGGGCTGCCTTCACGGCCATGATCCTCACTGCCGAAATCGACCCGGACCAGGCGCGGCGCGTGCAGGAGCTGGCTTCGCGCGGCGATGACGGCACCGAAGAGATGGGCACTGAGGCCGTGTCAGCCGTTGAGCCGCCGCGCAAGAACCGCAAAGGCCGCCGCAAGGCCGCTTAGGTGTCCCTGTCCTCCGGGCCGCTGCGTAGCCGACGGACCCGCTCTTCCAGGTCGCTCGCGACGTCACCATAGAGCTCGAACCGGCGGCGGTAGATCGCGCGCTTGTCGTCACCCTTGGCGGTCTTCAGCCGCTCGGCGGCCCGCTGCGCCTTCGCTTGGAACTTGGCAACCAGCTTGTGAACGGCGGCCACAATCTTGGCCTCCGTTTCCGCAGCGTCCTGTGCGGCCTTCTTGAATTTCTCGGTCTTGGCCATGGCCATCCTCAATAGGAGCGTATCGGGCAGAGCGGGGAGAGGGTTGGCCGCGCCCATCCCGCCGCTGCTGCAAAAAAACCTCGGGTAGGATGACAACCGCAACGACCCAACCATAGCATTCAGTATGCCGAGGTGTGTGACAGCTCTGGCTGAGGAATGCCGCGACCTGTCGGGAAGGTCTGCTCATGCCTGCAGAGCGGACCTGCTGCTGCACAGGGATAAACGTCGGCTCTTGGCGCAACTCAGACTTACAAGCTGAGCTGCTGCAACGTCCGCTACGGAGGAGGCGCCGGGGCCGGCTGAACGGCCGTAATGGGCGCAATGCCGAATTACTGAGCCTGGCCGGAAGCTGCCTGTCCGCTTCTGAGCACCAACTGGCAAAAAGCGGACGTCACTGTTGAGGCTGGCGCCGACCCAACTGAGACTTTCTTTGCAGCATTGAAGGAAGCAAGCAGGCGCGCTGCTCTGATCTGCGCAGAGGCAGACTTATAGGCCGGCGCACCGTGTCGGATGTCATCGCGGCCGAGCACCACCGGCGGGATCGCCTGAGGACAATAGGCAGTTGCGGAACCACGCTATCGTGCCCTCAGTTCGTGAAACACTCAGAGCAGACGGCTGCCGTTCGGCACCGGCCGGTCTGGCGTGCCAAGTCATGTTTCGTGACAGGCTGAAGCAGGAGCTGCAGCTGGGGCGACGTGGGGCGGCTCTGGCGCGCACGGACCTTCGAGCTACATCATGGCCAGTAGGTCGTGAGGTCCCATGCTGCGCTGGCTCCGCAAGCTCCTGACTGACACGGGAAGGCATCGAGGAACGTCTGCGTGCTGACCTTCGGGTTTCGCAGGCTGCGGAGGAGCGCTTGTCGCGTCGCCTGCACGTCATCGAGCAGCGGCTTGATGTGGCCGACCGGGTGATCCGTGACCTCGACCAAAAGCTGGCTCGGGTGGACGGGCGCACCTCGATCTTGAACAGAGAACGGGCCGCAAGTGGCCAAGCCATGCAGGCCGGGGAAGGTCAGGGTTCCTCAGATAACTGAAGTCTGCTGGATTGGCTGACCCCGGGCCCTCGGCTACAGAGTAATGAGTGAGGCGCTCACAACGTAGCGGCCAAGTTTTCCAGTAGTATCCCGCCGTTTTGTGCGGATGCTGGACGCACAGCCACCTTCATGCAACGTCTCATTTCTACCGTTGCTCAGCGCCCTTTGCGCAGCCATGTAAGAACAAGCTGACACAGATCCTCGCCCGCTCGGCGATCTCATCCGGATCGGGCGGACGCCGAGCGCCCGTCATGAGGGCGCGTTGCGGCTCCAAGGCCATCATCCCGCGCAGCATGCCGGCGGCGGCCCGCGGTTCGTCGAGAGCGATGATCCCCTCTGCGCAGCCCCGGCGAAGCAGGCGCGCGATCACATCCTGCATGGCCTGGATCGCGCCGGACTGAAATTCCTGCGCCAGCTCGGGAAAGCGGTCGCTCTCCGACAAGACAAGCTTCTGGACCGCGATGACCTCTGCTGAGAGTACCAGTTCACCGTACTTCGTCATCAGCCGCTCAAGCGCATCCGCGAACGGAAGCCGAGCGAGCAAGCCTTCGTCGAGCGCCAACATGAAGCGTCCGATTCGCTCGGAAATGGTCAGCTTGAACAGGTCTGCCTTGGTCGGAACCAAGCGGTAGAGCGTCTTGGTCGAGACCCCCGCAGCCTTGGCTACCTGCTCCATCGGCGTGTTCGAATACCCTGTCTCGACGAAGCGGTGGCGGGCTGCCTCGGCGATGACGGCCAAGGTTTCCTGATCAGATCTCGCCTGAGGCCTGCCACGCGGCCGGCGCGGTGTGGTCGCGGTGTCCATAAAAAAATTTCCCGCCCCGGGGACTTACAAACCGAACGATAGAGCGCTATTTGGAAAATAGCAAGTTTCCTAATTCGAGCCTCCACTCCTCCGAGCGCGCTCAAGCTGGAGTGACGATCATGACGAGCCATTCTGTGCAGCTTACGGTCGAGCGAGAGATCAGCGCCGAGGAGGCCCTCAAGGGCCTCAGAGACGCGGCGAACCGGCTCTCACCCGCGTCGGCGGACGCAAGCCTCGCAATGGAAGCTTCCGCGGAGACGCAGGCGCCTACGAAACCCCGCAAGCCCCTCAAGCGGATTTTGATGGCGGCTGCGACAGTTGCAGCGCTCGGCGTGGGCGGCTGGTACGGCCACGATTACTGGACAGTCGGTCGCTTCCAGGTCTCGACCGACGACGCCTACGTCCAAGCCGACAACGTCACGATCGCACCAAAGATCTCCGGCTATCTCGCCGCCGTGCTCGTGGGCGACAACGAGCCCGTGAAGACTGGGCAGGTGCTCGCCCGGGTCGATGATCGCGACTACCGCACTGCTCTCGATCAGGCGCGCTCGAACGTCGCCGTGTCTCGGGCCGCGATCCAGAGCAGGAAGGCCGCGCTCGCAACGCAGGACTCGGTCATCGAGAGCGCCCGGGCGACCATTGCTCTCGATCAGGCCAACGAGACCTTCGCCGAGCAGGAGAACAAGCGCTACGCCGATCTGGCCAAGACCGGCTACGGCAGCGTCCAGAACGCCCAGAACGCGGCGTCCCGGATCGCCGCGGCGCGAGCGAGCGTGCAGCGGGACAATGCGGCCCTGTCCTCCGCGGTCAGGCAGGTCGACCAACTCAAGGCGGACCTGGCCCAGGCCGAGGCCAAACTCCTCCATGACGAGGCCGCCGAGCGCCAAGCCGAACTCGACCTGAGTTACACGGCGATCGTTGCGTCGGCCGACGGGGTGGTCGGCAATCGGACCCTGCGCGTTGGCCAGTACGTGCAGGCCGGCACCCAGCTCATGTCCGTCGTGCCGCTGTCGGCGGCCTACGTGATTGCCAACTACAAGGAGACGCAGCTCACCGACGTGAAGGCCGGCCAGAAGGTCGACATCGAGGTCGACATGTTCCCGGGCCGAGTGTTCCATGGCCGCGTCGACAGTCTCGCGCCTGCGAGCGGGCAGACCTTCTCGCTGCTGCCGCCTGACAACGCCACGGGCAACTTCACCAAGGTCGTGCAGCGTATTCCGGTCCGCATTGCCCTCGACGGTGACGTCGAGGCCATGGGTGAGCTCCGGCCCGGGATGTCAGTCGTGCCCAGCATCGACACGCGCGCCAAGCCGAAGGTGACCCGCACGGCCTCGACGGCGAACTGAGGAGGCGATCATGTCTGCCGCAGCAGCCACTATGAGCACGGCTCCGATCTCGGCCCGCAAAGGGGCGAGTCCGCGAGAGTGGATTGCCGTCTCCGCC
This sequence comes from Methylobacterium nigriterrae, assembly GCF_037106235.1. NCBI lineage: Bacteria > Pseudomonadati > Pseudomonadota > Alphaproteobacteria > Hyphomicrobiales > Methylobacteriaceae > Methylobacterium > Methylobacterium nigriterrae. The sequence goes on from NZ_JBAWTG010000027.1 coordinate 24,838, forward strand.
GGGATGATCGGTGCCTTCATGGCGATCCTGAACATCCAGATCACGAACGCCTCCCTCCTCGACATCGAGGGCGGCATCGGGACGGGCATCGATAACGGCGCCTGGATCTCGACCTCCTACCTGATCGGCGAGATCGTCGTGATTCCGCTGACCGACTACCTCAGCCGGGTGTTCTCGTTCCGGCGATACATACTGGCGAACTCCGTCCTGTTCCCGCTGTTCTCGATCGCCTGCGCCTTCGTGATTCCGCTGACCGACTACCTCAGCCGGGTGTTCTCGTTCCGGCGATACATACTGGCGAACTCCGTCCTGTTCCCGCTGTTCTCGATCGCCTGCGCCTTCAGCCACGATCTCGGCTCCATGATCGTCATGCGCGGGTTCCAGGGCTTCGTCGGCGGTGTGCTGATCCCGATGGCCTTCACCATGACGCTGACCAAGCTGCCGAAAGCGCAGCAGCCAATCGGCCTCGCCATGTTCGCGGTCGCGGTGACCTTCGCCCCGGCGATCGGGCCGACGATCGGCGGCTACATGACCGAGAACTACGGGTGGCAGTCGATCTTCTACATCAATTCGGTTCCCAGCGCGGTGATGGTCGCGGCACTCGCAGTGACACTGGAGGCGAGCCCGATGAGGCTCGAACTGCTCAAGGAGGGGGACTGGTTCGGGATCGTCACCATGGCGATCGGTCTCGCCTCCTTCCAGACAGTCCTCGAGGAGGGCAACAAGGACGACTGGTTTGCGTCGCCCTTCATCCTCCGGCTTGCGATCATCGCTGCCGTGTTTCTGGCGGCCTTCGTCTGGATCGAGCTCACGACGAAGAAGCCCCTCGTGAACCTCCGGCTACTGAAGCAGCGTAACTTCGCGGTGGGAACGTTCGCCAACACCCTTGTCGGCTTCGCGCTCTTCGGAGCGGTCTACCTGCTCCCGCAGTACCTCGGTCAGGTCCAGCGCTACAACGCCGAGCAGATCGGCTTCGTGCTGGCGTGGACAGGCATTCCGCAGCTTCTCATCATCCCGCTCGTTCCGATGCTGATGAAGCGCTTCGATGCCCGCTACGTTGGGCTGGTGGGCCTGAGCATCTTCGCGGCGAGCTGCTTCATGAACGTGACGTTGTCCTTGGACAATGCGGGTGATCAGTTCTTCATCCCGAACATCGTCCGCGCCATCGGCCAGGCCCTGGTGCTGACCCCGATCAGCACGATCTCGACCGCGGACATCACGCCGCAGGACGCGGGATCCGCCTCGGGCCTCTCGAACATGCTTCGCAACCTTGGCGGGGCAGTTGGCACCGCGACCCTCCGACCGTCCTCACCAAGCGCGAGCAGTACCACTCGAACATCATCGGCCAGGCGGTGAACATTGGCCGCGAAGAGGTCCGCCAGCGGATTGACCAATTGACGAGCTACTTCATGTCCCACGGCGTTTCGGACTACGCAGCCGCTAAGTCTAAGGCGATCGTTCAATTGGGGCAGGTCGTTCGGCGGCAGGCGCTGATCCTGGGCTTCAGCGATGCCTTCGCGGTCATTGGCGTGCTCCTCGCCATCGCAGCTGCCGCGCTTCTCTTCGCGAAGAAGGTGAAGCCTGGTGCGTCCGCAGGGGGAGCCCATTGATGCGCGCAGCTTTGTGCTCTCGCCATCCTGGGCCTGCGCTCTGTGCCACGCTTGATCGCGCAAGTCGCACGAGCCGAGCCGCGCCGCGCACATCTGATCCGGCATCGCCGCCTTTGTGCTAGGCTCGGTGCGCCGAAAGGTCGGCTCTGTGCCGTATCGCGAACGCTGATCGTTGGGTTCCGCGATGAAGACGCTGCTGGTGCCTGTCCTGGGCCTTGATGGCCTGAGGGCGATCGTCGATACCGCCTGCCTGGCCGGGCTGCGCTTTGGCAGCCTCATCGAGGGATGCAGCTTCCAGCATGCGCTCGCGGATTACCTGCGCGGCAACGCGGCGGGCAATCTGCCCTGGCACTTCGAGGAGCAGGTCCGGGCCAGCGAGGTCGCACGCGCGGAAGACCTCGCGCGCAAGCAGGCCTTTGCCGATGCCATGAAGACGCGTGCCATGCGCGCGGAAGCGGCGCCCGGCTCCGAGGCGAGTTTCCGCTGGCGAACCGAGCCCCTGCGCGGCGATCACGTCTTGGGTCAGCAGGCGCGGCTCTTCGGCGCCACGGTGATCGGGCGGCCTGAATCCTCCGGCGCCAGTCCGGACATGGCGACCTTCGAGACGCTCCTGTTCGAGGGCGGCAGGCCGATCCTGATCGCACCACCGGTCGCGCCGGCTTCGCTCGGCGAAACCATTCTGATCGCTTGGAACGGCTCGACGGAAACGGCCCGTGCCGTCGCGCTTGCCGAGCCCTTCCTGCGGCGGGCGAAACACGTTTGGGTGCTGGCGATCGAGGGCAGCAGCGTTCCCGGTCCCTCCGCGCAGGAACTCGCGGAAGCTTTGAGCCTCGCAGGGATCGCGGCCGAGGCGCGCACCCTGACCTCGAGCCGGATCTCGTCCGGCGAGATATTTCTGGCGGAGGCTCAGGCGCTTGGCTGCGATCTGCTGATCAAGGGCGCTTACACGCAGAGCCGGTTGCGACAGATGTTCTTTGGCGGTGCGACCAGCCACATCCTGCGGCACGCCAAGCTGCCGGTCCTGATGGCGCACTAGGAATTCGATCGAGGCGATCGGCCATCGTTTCGAGCGGCGCACGCGGTCATCAAGCCCCCTTTTGTTCATCGGCGGTGGCCTGAATTTCGAGTGACTCCCTTCGCCGACAGAAGCCGGCTGACTACAACGGAGGTCGCCATGGCAGCCAGGATCGAGGATTACGCGCTCGTCGGCGATTGCCGGACCGCGGCGCTGATCAGCCGGGACGGCAGCGTCGACTGGCTGTGCTGGCCGCGCTTCGACGCCTCCGCCTGCTTCGCGGCGCTGCTGGGCACGCCCGAGCACGGCTTCTGGCGCCTCGCGCCCGCCGCCAAGCATGTCGAGACGAGCCGTCGCTACCGCGACGACACCCTCATCCTCGAGACCCGCCACGCGACCCGCGAGGGCGAGGTCCTCGTTACCGACTACATGCCGATCTGCGACGGCTCGCATCTGATCCGGCTCGTCGAGGGCGTGCACGGGCGTGTCGCCATGCGGATGGATCTGGCGATCCGGTTCGATTACGGCTCGGCCGTGCCTTGGGTCTCCCGCAGCGAATGGGGCAACCTGCGTGCCATCTCGGGGCCCCAAAAGGTGCTGCTCAGGACACAGGCGCACGTGTGGGGCTCGGACCAGACCACGGTCTCGGAATTCACCGTCCGGGCCGGCGAGAGCGTGGCCTTCACCCTCAGCTACGCCGCCTCGCACGAGGACGATCCGGCCCCGGTCGAGCCGCGCAAGATGCTCTTCGCCACCGACAGCTTCTGGCGGAACTGGTCGCGCCACTGCGCCTGCGGCACCCCCTGGGACGACATCCTCCGGCGCTCGCTCCTGACGCTGAAGGCGCTGATCTACGCGCCGACCGGCGGGATCGTGGCCGCGCCCACCACCTCGCTGCCCGAGCAGCTCGGCGGCGTGCGCAACTGGGACTACCGGTTCTGCTGGCTGCGCGACTCGACCTTCACGCTGCTGGCGCTCATGGATGCCGGCTTCGTCGAGGAGGCGCGCGCCTGGCGCGACTGGCTCCTGCGGGCGGTGGCCGGCAACCCGGAGCAGGCCCACATCCTCTACGGCATCGCGGGCGAGCGCCTGCTGCCCGAGATCGAGCTCGACTGGCTGCCCGGCTACGAGGGCTCGAAGCCCGTGCGCGTCGGCAACGCGGCCATGCAGCAGTTCCAGCTCGACGTCTACGGCGAGGTGTTCGACGCACTCTACCAGGCGCGGCGCCGCGGGCTCGCCAGCGACGCCACGGCTTGGCAAGTCGGCCTCGTCCTCACGGACTTTCTCGCCAAAGCGTGGCGCGAGCCGGACGAGGGCATCTGGGAGGTGCGCGGCGGGCGCAAGCACTTCACGCACTCGAAGGTGATGGCCTGGGTCGCCTTCGACCGGGCGATCCGCGGCTACTCGGAGAGTCCCGATGCGCCGGCTGCCCCAATCGAGCGCTGGGCACAGATCCGCGACCGGATCCACCGGGAGGTCTGCGAGAAGGGGTTCGACGCGGAACTCGGCAGCTTCGTGCAGTATTACGGCTCGAAGAGGCTCGATGCGAGCCTGCTCCTCATCGCCCATATGGGCTTCCTGCCGCAGGACGATCCCCGCGTCGTCGGCACCGTCGCGGCGATCGGCAAGCACCTGATGCGGGACGGTTTCGTCCTGCGCTACGACACCGAGGGCCAGAAGACGGACGGCCTGCCGGGGGGCGAGGGCGCCTTCATCCCCTGCAGCTTCTGGTACGCGGACAATCTCATCGGCCTCGGCCGGCGGGAGGAGGCGCGCGAGCTCATCGAGCGCTTGATAGGGGTCTGCAATGACCTCGGGCTGGTTGCGGAAGAGTACGATGTACATGCGGGACGGCTGGTAGGAAACTTCCCACAAGCATTCACGCACGTCGCGCTCGTGAATACGATCCTGAACTTCGCCCTGGCACAGGGGCCTGCGCAGGAACGGAGCGAGAGCAGCAGGCGACATCGGCGCAGTTGTGGCTGATGCACTTAAGTGCCTCGGCCATCCGCCGCACCGGAGGGGCGTCGCGGCACCACCAGCTTTGAGGTGAGAACCTGGACGATCTCGCCGCGCTGGTTACGGGTCTCTCTGCGGAGAACGACGATGCCGCGGTCGGGCTTTGACCGGGAGGGAGTGATCTCCGTCACCTCGCTGACCACCTGGAGTTCGTCTCCAGGGCGGGTCGGCCTCGGCCACGAGATCTCTACGCCAGCACCCACGACGCCCTCGGCGATCGGCGCGCCGCCCTCGACGAGAAACCGTATCGTCACCGCGGCCGTGAGCCAGCCGCTCGCTGCGAGGCCAGCAAACAGCGATGCTGCGGCGGCTGTCTCGTCGAGGTCGGCCGGGAAGCCCAAGCAGGCGGCTGCCAGGTCGGGGGCGGTGAGTTCGACATCGACGAAGTGCCACGCTTCCGTGGCGTTGTAGCGAATCTTGGCGCCGTTGCGATCCGAGTCCCGCCAGCGGTCGGCCCAGGTTGCGCGGCTAACGAAGTCGGGCGCGGTCAGCGTGTCGGCGTCGGCAGCCAGGAGCGCCTCGGCTTGGTCGCGAGCCTGCGGCGTGAGCAGCGGGAGCGCGATGGCGCTAATGATCCGGTGGCCCTCATCTCCCCAAGCCAGAGCGTATCTTGGCGTGAAAACGCCGACCCACATCAGGGCTATGACGAGCATCAAGCAGCGGCCAGCCATTTGATTGCTTCGCGCGAGCACCGAAGCTTTCCGGAGTATATCGCGCGCGGAATGACACGAAAGCGTCAGTCACTATTTCCGTCACTCCTCGAGGGCGGCTCACAGTCGGCCGCGTCATTCGTCGAGGAGCCTTCACGCAGCCAAAAGGCGCCGTTTGCTAGCCGCAGAACAGTCAGGCGGAAGCCGGATTGAGCGTCACAGACCAGAGCGCCGCGTCCGACGCGTCTTTCAACGTCACGGTCATCTGTTCAGTCTGACCATCGATGACGACGTGGCCGAAGAACTGATAGCCGGCAGCCGGCGAGAGGTTCGACTGCCCATCGGGCGGCGCCTTGATGAACTTCAATTGCGGTCCAAAGGTGTTGTCGAGCGCGTTCGGTCCGAAGGTGCCCGCGTGCAGCGGGCCTGACACAAACTCCCAGAACGGGTCGAAGTCCTGGAATTGCGCACGGTTCGGATCATAGAAATGCGCCGCCGTGTAGTGCACATCGGCCGTGAGCCAGACCGTGTTCCGGATGCCCGCGCTCTTGATGAAGCGCAGCAGATTTGCAATCTCCAGCTCCCGCCCGAGCGGCGGCCCATCGCCCTGCGCCACTGCCTCAGAGCCGAACTTTCGGTCCGTGTCGTAGACCACGATCAACCCGATCGGCATGTCGGCCGCGATCACCTTCCAGGTGGCTTTTGAGCTGAGAAGCTCGCGTTTGAGCCAGGCAAGCTGCACGGGGCCGAGGAAAGCAGCGTCGGGGCCATAGGCGGTCTGCCGGTTCTCGCCGTTGGGACCTCGATAGGAGCGCATATCGAGCATGAACACGTCGACGAGTGGGCCGTAGGAGACTTTGCGGTAGACCCGGTCCGGCTCCGACGGCTCGAAGCGCATCGGCACGTATTCGTGGAACGCGCGAGCAGCTCGCACTTGGAGCGCCAGAGCGTTGCGATCTGTGTACGCCTTGCGGAGGTGCTCGGCACGGCTCAGTGGCTCGCCCGGCCACCAGTTGTTCGTGACCTCATGGTCATCCCATTGTGCCAAGATCGGCACGGCCGCATTCATCGCAAGCAGATTGCGGTCCGTCAGGTTGTACTTGTAGCGGCCGCGGAACTCCGCGAGGGTCTCGGCCGACTTTGCGACCTCGGGTGTCACGGTGTTGCGCCACACGCTGCCGTCCGGAAGCGCTACCTCGCTCGAGATCGGCCCGTCGGCGTAGATGTTGTCGCCAGAATGGATGAAGAAGTCAGGCCGGTTCTCAGCGATGGCGGCATAGATCGTCATGCCGCCGCGCGCCTCGTCGATGCCCCAGCCCTGTCCGACCGTATCGCCTGACCAGCAGAAGGAGACGGACCGCCGGTCTGCGGGCGCTGTCCGGAAGCGGCCAACCTTGGCCTCGCCGAGGATAGTGGGTGCAGTAAGGTCCTGGAGCTGCACGCGATAGAAGATGTCCTGCCCTGCCGGCAGGCCATCGAGCAGAACCTTCGCGACGTGGTCGGACTCGGGCAGGGCGTCGACGTAGACGCCGCCTCTTACGTCCTTGAAGCTCTCCGTCGTCGACCATTCGATCTTGGCTCGCGACGGCCGATCCGCGCGGGCCCAGGCGACGGCCGTGTCGAGCGACACATCGCCTGACTGGACGCCGTGAGTGAGAAGAGGGCGATCGGCGGCGCGGCTGACTGACGGTCGGAACAAGCCGGTGCCGAAGCCGAAAGCGCCTGCGGCCGCTCCCACCAGCAATGACCGGCGCGACGGATGTGGGGAGACGATCCGGGACATGGGGCTCTCCTGCGACGGCCCCCCCTCATGGCGTCAGTTTCCGACAGCGTGACGACGGCACTGCGTCTGTCCCGCCGATTCATGATCGGGTCGCAGTACCCAATGTTGTGGATGGCACTCGCGGCCGGGGCCACGAAAAACCCGACAATGCGTCGATCGGGACAACAGGCGATGTTCTCCCAACGGGTTCACCCGCCCGGGAGCGCCACGGCACCTCTGCTAAGATCCGGTAGGGCAAGTGCTGTTGAGCACTCTAGGTCGACAGCGCGGCCATCGCGGTGCGGAGTGCTGCGCGTCCGGTATCGCCCAGCGTCCTGGTGCAGGCGGCCTGTGCCTTCTGCCACAAGGGTAGTGCCTCCGTCAGGAGCATGCGACCCGCGTCCGTCAGGACGACCCGGCGGACACGGCGGTCTTCCGCGTCAACCTCGACCATAAGCAGGCCACGTCGCTCGAGCGGCTTCAGATTGGCCGTAACGGTCGTGCGGTCCATGGCCAGCGCGTGGGCCAGAGCGCTGATGGTCAGCGGGTCATCACGGACCAGCATCATCAGCAGCGTAAACTGCCAGTTCGATAGCCTCACGGGCCGCAAGGCAGCGTCGTACTGGCGCCCGACGGCACGGGCGATCCGCTGCGCGCCGAGGCAGAGGCAAGCCTCCTCGACGGCGGCGGCCGTATTCGATGTGAGTTCGAGAGGCTTGGTCATGGTCGAGGTTTCGAGAAACGTTGATACCAAGTATATGGGCTCAGGAACCGATTCCGTGTAGACCTGCACGAGAGCGAGAGCGTTGTTGCCGCGCTGACAGCGCCAAAACCGTAGATCTCCACTCAAGTGCGACAGCACACGCCCTTCCGGCCGAAAAGGTTTATATCAACTCTATCGCAGCTGAGTAGCCCGGTCTGTTCCGAACACGGACCAGCCTGACCCGACCGCTCACAGTCTGATGGAGAACCGCGATGACCATTCGTTCCGCTTCCGCCGCCTTGCTCGCCTTAGGCCTTGGCGGCTCTGTCGCGCCCGCTGACGCCCAGCAGATCGGTGCCTCCAATGTCCAGGGCCACGCGTACTGGGTTCCTGGCCAGCAGGCTATCGGTCTCGTGCGCTCTGCAGGTCGCAGCCAGGATGTTGTGAGCACGGGTTCCATTGACGGGCCGCTTCGCTACACCTCAGCCGGAGGCCAGGGCGTAGACACGCGAGATGCGACCCAGCAGGTCGGCCGCACCATCAATGTTTGGGGCGCTCGCATCGATGCCCCGGTTCAATTACGTTGATACAAACGTTAATCCTGGGAGATTACTCGCAAGTTGAAGGAATGCAGCCATGTTGAAGATGTTTCGCTCCGCTCTGCCGATCGGCCTGATGATCGGCACCCTCTCGCCCGCGCTCGCACAGGACGAGACTGTGGTCCAAACTGAGCTCCGCAGACCGATGCAGGGTGGCAGCCTCGCTTTGGGCGCTGTGGCTGGCATCGCCTACTATCGGGAGGATGGTGGAGGAAAGCGGGTTGTGGTGACGCTCGCGCCTGAGGGCGGGGGTCTGCCGGTGCGGTTCGAGATGGTCCTGGCAACGCGCCAGAGCGCGCTCATCTCAGTTCCAGGGCCGGTCGGCGGCAAGACCGAGGCCGTGCAGCTGACCAACCAGGGTGATCTCGTGTCTCTCTCGGCACTGAACGCGGAGAAGTCCAAAATGGCTCAAGGAGCGTTCTGAGCCTAGCGCTTGCCTAGGAGAGGCATGGACCTTCTACAGGCAAATCCGTGAGGCAGTCCCGCTCCGTGCTGCGGCAAGCATGGGGCGGGCATCGCTCCATAACGCCCAATCGGCGAGCGACGCCGCAGCCCTGCTAAGTTCCGGTAGAGCAAGGCCCTATTGAAACGTGGCACCTGCCGAAGGCCCGCTACGGGTGGTTCTCTGCCTTTCACGCATGCACGGGCAACTGGCAGAGTTTGCCCGACAGCGGCCGTCGAGGTTGCGTCATAGGACCTGGCTCAGCGCGACCAGGACCGTGAGCCGGGGCGTGACAGACGCACCTACCCACGCGTTGCGAGGACTTTGAGATCCAGGCCGAGCGTCTCCGCAAAGCCGCGCTGCCCGCGCTCCGTCACGACCACGGCGCGGCTGTCGCTCAGGCGGGTGATCCACCCTAGATCCTCGCATCGGCGGCACAGCGCGGCTCCCAGGCGGCCGGCGAGGTGCGGCCGCCGCTCGCTCCAGTCCAGACATGGGCGGCAGAACATCCGCTTGGTCCTGTCGACGGGCTCGGCCGGCACGCCGAAGCGCGCGAGCCACACGCGGCCAGCCTCCGTCGCATCGCCTGCCTCCTCATCCAGCACGATCAGGCCGCGCGATGTGAGCGCATCGGCGATGCCGACGCCGAGGCGTCCAGCAAGGTGGTCGTAGCAGGTTCGGGCCTCCTTCAAGGCCGGACTGACCCGCGGCGTTGCCCGTGGCGCGCCTGCCTCCTGCGCCGCTGCCACCACCAAGATGGCTTCCAGCATTCGGGCGACTTCGGGCGAGGCAAGCCGGAAGTAGCGGTGACGACCCTGAACGGCGACGCTCAGCAGGTGCCCCTCGACCAGCTTCCGGAGATGGCCGCTCGCGGTCTGCGCCGTGACGCCTGCCGTGCGGGCGAGCTCCGTCGCCGTCAGGGCGCGGCCGTCGAGAAGGGCCGTGAGAATGTTGGCCCGTGCGGGATCTCCGACGAGGGCAGCGGGTTCGGACAGGCCTGCGGCGTTCGTCATCGGAGCACCATAAGGCTGTTCGTTCCCGCCGATCACGCCGGAACGCTTCGGCCGGGACCGAAGCGTTCGCCTCTGCCCTCGCGCGTTTCCCGTCCTAATCCTAACAATCCAGCAGGAGGTGACGTCATGGCGACCGTGCCGTCCGAACCGATGGACCCGCGCGAGGAGCACCATAGAATCACGGACCCCGAGACCGGGCTCAGCCTATTCCTCCGGCGCCTCTCGCCGTCAGGCAGCACAGGCCGTCCGTTCCTGTACGTGCACGGAGCGACATTCCCGTCCGCGCTCTCGGTGGCCTATCGCTCTCCAGAAGGCTCGTGGCGCGATGCGCTCTGCCGGGCCGGCCTCGACGCCTGGGCGCTCGACTTCCTGGGCTTTGGCCTCTCGGACCGCCAGCCGGCCATGTCCGAGCCAGCCGAGGCGAACGGCCCCCTGCTGCTGGCAGCTGAGGCGGCCGGGCAGCTCGAAGCCGCAGTCCGCCACGTCCGAGCCAGCACCGACGGTAAGCGGGTCAGCCTACTCACCCACTCCTGGGGCTCCATGCCGGCCTGCCGGCTCGCCGGCACGCATCCGGACCTGATCGACCGGCTCGTCCTGTTCGGTCCCATCGCGAGCCGCGACCCGCCGCATTACGTGCCGCGCCCGGACGGGCCGGCCTGGCGGGTGATCACGGCGCAGGCGCAGTGGGACCGTTTCGTCGAGGACGTGCCCGCGGACGAGCCACCGGTGCTGTCGCGGTCCGAGTTCGAGGACTGGGCGGAGCGCTACCTCGACAGCGATCCGGATGGCCGGGCGCGGGAGCCGGAGGGCGTCAAGGTCCCCTCCGGTCCCTTCGTCGAGATCCTGCGCGCTTGGCACGGCGAGTTGCCCTACGATCCCGCCCTCGTCCGGGCGCCCGTGTGCATCATCCGCGGGGCCTGGGACGGTCTCGCCACCGACACCGACGCGCGCTGGCTGTTCGACGCCTTCACCGGCTCGTCCGACAGGCGCGACCTCAAGATCGGGCGCGGCACGCACCTGATGCACCTCGAAGCCATGCGCGGGGCGCTCTGGCAGGCATCCGCGGCCTTCCTGGGCGAGACCACCTCGGCTTGAACCGACCCATCTATGGAGGAGGAACCATGTTCTCGGTCATCTTCGAGGTCCATCCCGGCCAGGGGCAGAAGGACGCCTACCTTGAGCATGCCAAGGTGCTGAAGCCGGAGCTGGAGGACATCGACGGCTTCATCGACAACGAGCGCTTCGCGAGCCGGAGCCGGCCGGGCTGGGTACTGTCGCACTCGACCTGGCGCGACGAGAAGTCGGTGATCCGATGGCGGACGCATGCCGGCCATCACCTCATCCAGGAGAAGGGCCGGTTCGAGGTGTTCTCCGACTACCACCTCCGCGTCGGCGAGGTGACGGCGGACAGCCATCCGCCGGCCGGGCACGCGGTGCGCGAGCAACGTTTCGACGCGACGGAGGTCGGCGAGGCGAAGGTCTGCACACTCGTGGAAGCGACGCCGGCGGAGGGCCGGTCACTCCCGGCCAAAACCGGTGACCTGGCTCGGTCGCTCGGGCTCGATCCAGGAGCTGACGGCCTCGTGGCATTCGACGTGTTCGGTTCGATCTACAACGAGGGGAAGGCCCTGGTGCTCCTGTCCTGGTCGGGGCCGGAGGCCGCTGCCTCGGTCCTGGCCGCGACCGGAGACGGCGTGCGCAGGCGGACCGTGCGGGTCATCCGCGACTACGGCATGTTCGACCGGCGCGAGAGCCCGCAGTTCTATCCAGCGGTGCAGCCGTCAGGGTCGCGCCATCACGAGCCCTCGTAGATCGAGATCCGATGCACTGCCGAACGCATCGGGCCATCGAGATCGCGAGGCCGTCGGCGTCCGCTACAGGTCCGTCAGCGGACCCGAAGTGGTGTCCTGGCGAACGTCCGAGAAGGATCGGAAGCTTCCGTAATACCCAGCCTGCAACATGGCGTCGGGCCGCAGTCCGTTCGCTGGCATCGTCCCGAACGCGCGGCTCCGGGGCTGAATCGGCCCTCAGTCGTCGCGAGTAATGCGAGGCGCCCGCGAGGCCCTGCGAGAGGCCGATCGACTGGCCCTAATCTGTGAGGCGCCGCACGGCCCGCTTCAGACCTTTCAAACACTTCCGGAAGGGCCGATTTTCGGCTCCATAATGACACTTCTGCGAATTTAGCACTGCCTCGCCGGCTTCAGCCTCGCCAACGTCCGTGCGCACTCGAACGTGAGCGAAAAATTTCTGCGGAGTTGGGGAATAAGCGGGCCATCGCGGCGTCTCTCTCTGCGGTCAGACCTGATCCGGGGAGGTCGTGATGAGCAGCCTGTTCCGCCTCCAAGAATGGTTCATGGATGTGGTCGCCACGCCGGTTGGGGAGGACGAGCCTGCTTGGTGGCTCACCGACCGACGCGGGCATCCTCTCGGCGGGATCCGGACCATCCCGGGATCGAACGCGGTCACCATCGTGCCGCGAACCGGAGGCCGCCTCTCCAGCGTGCCCGCTCACCACGCCTCTCTCGATGACGCTCTAACGACCATTGGGGAGCGTGTGGGCAGCACCTGCGAACTCAACCCCATATGAAAGGCTGAATGCGCTGCACGTCCAAGGGCTGCCGGTTTCCATAAACGGCCTTACGCGATCCGGGCCGCTCCATAACGCCCAGCCTGCGAACGTCTGCTCATGAAGCAGCACTGGTTCCCTGCAACCAGGCTGCCGAAGGTCCGCAGAAGGCGCAACACAGACTTACAAGCTGAACTTCCGCAACGTCCGCTTCGGAGGAGGCGCCGGAATCGGCTGAACGGCCGAAAAGGGCGCATAGCTGCCGACCGGGGTTGGCCGAAAACGGCCCGTCCGCTTCGGGGCTCAACCTGCCGGCAAGCGGACATTCGGCGCGGCCCAGGTGGAGGCCTCAGAGTGACTCCTTCCGGATCTCACGCTGGACGCTCGGGGAGGTCCGCTTCGCTGCTGAGCGCAGACGGCATGCAGGCGGGCAGATCCTCAGCAGGTTGGTAAATTAGCGACCGACCCACCCCTCGAACCGCGCTCCTGAAAGCACGGTGTCGTCAAGTGGGCAACGGACCAATAACTACCGACCGGACGTTGCGCCGCCGCCTTCAAGCATCAAGCGCAGCTTACTTACCGCCGCCTCGATCATGGGTTCGGCAAGAGACGAGTAACCGAAAACCAGCACATCGTCCGGTGCATCGGCATCGAAATCGTACGCCGCCCCGCTCGAAAGGGCATAGACTCCCACGTCACACTCACGCGCCATGAGCTGGACCTCCCGCGCGCTCGGGAAACCGCGTGGCAGCCGCCACACCAAGTGCAGGCCGCTCTCCCACCCGAGAAGCTCCGGTTCGTCGAAGCTCCTTCTCAGTGCCTCGACCAAGCAATCGCGACGTGCCTTGTAGACCTGCCGCAGCTTGCGGAGATGTCGGTCGAAGTGCCCTTCCTCGATGAAGGCCGCCAGCGCGGCTTGCTCCAGCCATGCCTGACCGTTGCTCATCCGGGCCTTGAGGAGGCGAGCCTCGTCCCAGAACATGCGCGGGACGGTGGCGAAGCCCAGGCGCAGGCCGGCGCCGACGGACTTCGAGAAAGTGCCCACGTAGAAGACCCGCCGTCCCCCGTCGAGGCCTGCCAAGGCCGTCAGCGGCGGCCCGTCGTACCGGAAGTCGCTGTCGTAGTCGTCCTCGATGACATAGCTGTCGGTCTCCTCCGCCCACCGGAGCAGAGCTAGCCGCAGGGCGAGCGGCATGGTGGCGCCGGTCGGGAACTGGTGAGAGGGCGTAACGTAGAGGAGGCTGCCCCGCACCCTGGGCAGCAGGTCCGTCTGCAAGCCGTCCCGGTCGACCGGGATCGGATGGACGGTCAGGTTGGTCGCGTTGAAGATCAGCGAGGCTCCCAGGTAGCAGGGATTCTCGATGCAGAGCTGCCGCGTGTGCGACCTGAGCAGGTTGAACACGACGTTCAGCGCCTCCTGCCCACCCGTGGTCACGATGATCTGGTCCTCCGCGACCGAGACGCCGCGGGCACGCCGGAGATGCGTGCCGATGGCGGCGCGAAGCTCCGGAAGGCCGGCGGGATCGCAGTAGTCGGTCAGGTAGGTGGTCTCGCGCGCCAGGAGCCGGTTGATGATCCGGCGCCAGATGCGCAGCGGGAAGGATTCGACGTCCGAGCGCCCGACCCAGAAGTCGAGCTCAGGCCGGTCGCTGCCGCCGCCGGGCGAGCCCGCGAAGCACAGCAGGGGCTCGCTCGACGCATCGGGAATCGGCCCGTTCGTCTTGATCCGGCTTCCGCGCTGGATGAGCAGGAGGCTGTCCGGCGGGATGCGCTCGACGAACAGGCCCGCCGTGCCACGTGCCTTGACGTAACCCTCCGCGGCGAGGCGCTCGTAGGCCGTCAGGACTGTATTGCGGGAGACCTGGAGTCGCTCCGCCAACAGCCGGCTCGGCGGCAGCGCCATCCCGGCGCCCAGCTGTCCGTCGAGGATGATCTCCCGGACCTGATCGAAGATCTGGGCCTGCAAGGACTTGGCGGACGCGGTGTCCAACGAGAGTGTCAGGTCCACGCACTCTCTCCCTAAGGGTTTGCTTCATTGGCCCCATCGATACGGCCGATGCCGAGGGGATGGGAACACCAAAACCCGAAATCCGCGGCTTTGCCTCCGGGATGCCTGTCGGCAACTTGGTACCATGCACCCGCGACAGCTTGGCCCTTTCGCGGGGCCAAAAATTGGAATTGTTTATGCTCCGGTGCAACCTCGGGAGGAAGCACCGAGCCGGCCCGCCAAAAACAAGAGGCCAGACGCTCGACTGGGAAGGACAAGACATGAACGAGATCGTCAAGCCGGAGGTCTTCTACGGGGCCTGCCCGCACGATTGTCCCGACACCTGCTCGATGCTGTTCGAGGTGAAGGGCGGCGAGCTACTCAGCGTCCGTGGAAATCCCGACCACCCGATGACCCGGGGCGGTCTCTGCGTGAAGCTGAAGGACTACGAGAAGCGCCACTACCACCCGGATCGGCTGCTCTACCCGATGCGCCGCGTCGGCCCGAAGGGCTCGAAGCAGTTCGAGCGAATCACTTGGGACGAGGCGCTCGACGAGATCGTGACTCGCTGGAAGGCCATCATCGACCAGCACGGCCCTCAGGCCATCATCCCCTACAGCTACCTCGGCAACCAGGGCCTCGTGCACGGGCTGAACGGCGGTGACGCCTTCTTCAACCGGCTCGGTGCGACGGTCTGCGAGCGGACCTTCTGCGGCGAGGGCTCCTGCACCGCATGGCTCCTCACCGTCGGCCCGACCGCGGGTCTCGATCCTGAGAGCTACATCCATTCCAAGTACATCGTGATCTGGGCCTGCAATTCGGTCAGCACCAACCTGCACCATTGGGCCATCGTAAAGGACGCCCAGATGAAGGGCGCCAAGGTCGTCGTCATCGACGCCTACGCCTCGCGCACCGCCAAGGGCGCCGACTGGCACATCGCGCCGAAGCCCGGCACCGACGGCGCGCTCGCCATGGCGCTGATCAACTCCATCATCGAGCAGGGCCTCGTCGACCAGGACTACGTCGACAACCACACGGTCGGCTTCGCGGAGCTGAAGGAGCGGGCGGCCGCCCGCACGCCCGAATGGGCGGAGGCCATCACCGGCGTTCCGGCCGAGGACATCCGCAAGCTCGCCTACGAGATGGCGACGGCCCAACCCGTCGGCATCCGCATGGGCGTGGCGCTCGAGCGCCATTTCGGCGGCGGGCAGACCATCCGGGCGGTCACCTGCATTCCGGCGCTGACCGGCGCGTGGCGGCATGTCGGCGGCGGCGTCACGCAGTTCCCGGTCTGGGAGCACCCCTACAAGTTCGACGTGATGTGCCGGCCCGACCTGATTCCGGAGGGGACCCGCGTCGTTTCGAACCTGCAGATCGGTCGCGCCCTCACCGGGGAGATGCGGCTCGACCCGCCGATCATGTCCATGATGTGCTGGAACTCGAACCCTGTCACGCAGGCACCCGAGACGGACAAGATCGTCGCGGGGCTGATGCGCGAAGACCTGTTCATGGTCTCGGCCGAGCATTTCATCTCCGACACCGCCTCCTACGCCGACATCCTTCTGCCGGCCACGATGGGCGCCGAGATGGAGGACATGATCCTGTCCTGGGGGCACCTGTACCTGACCTACAACACCAAGTGTGCGGACGCGCCCGGCGAGGCCATCCCGAACAACGAGATCTTCCGACGCCTCGCCGCCCGGCTCGGCTTCGAGGAGGAGAACTTCAAGTGGACCGACGCGGAGTGCCTGGAGCACTACGTCGACTGGAATGCGCCGGCCTGCGAGGGCTACGATCTGGCCTACATGCGCGAGCACGGCTTCGCCCGCCTCAAGGTTGGTACGCCCGACGACCGGGCTCCGCACCGGGAGGGCAACTTCCCGACGCCGACCGGCAAGTGCATGCTCAAGGTCGAGGGCGCCACGAACTTCGTCGCGCCGCCCTTCCGGCAGATGTACGAGCAGTTCCAGCCGGGCGAGGCGCTCGACCCGCTGCCGGACTACGTCGGCGCGCGCGAGTCGCACACGAACGATCCCGAGCTGGCCAAGCTCTACCCGCTCAACATGGTCTCGCCGAAGAGCCACTACTTCCTGAACTCCTGCTACGCGAACATGGAGCAGAAGCAGAAGGGCCAAGGCGAGCAGTTCGTGATGATCAGCCCAGGTGACGCGGCAGCGCGTGGCATTATGGACGGCGACCGCGTCCAGGTCGGCAACGCGCGCGGCGCCTTCAAGGGCGTGGCGCGCGTCACCGACGACGTGAAGCACGGCATCGTGGTGGCGACGCTCGGCTACTGGCGGCAGCTCAACGAGGGCACCGTGAACAGCATCTCCTCGGCCGCCTTCTCGGACATGGGGCACGCCCCGACGTTCTCGGACAACCTCGTCGAGGTGTCGCGGGCGAACTGAGGCGGCCTCCCCAACAAATTTAGCCCAAGGCGTCGGGCCACCCCCGGCGCCTTGCTCCGTGTCGAAGCCTGTCGTCCTTCCGAGCTGTCAGGGGCGGCTCGTAGCCTTGCGCATCACCGACAGCGCCCGCGAGCGGCTACAGAGCCTCCGCGTTGCGGAAACGGCGCCCTTCAGCGAAAACCTTTGTGACGCTCCGCCTGCGGCTGCGGGCACGCTTCTCATCGGTCGCAACCCGGGGCCGCCCCTCACCGTCGCAATCGTTCCCTGTCCTCGTCCATCAAGCTCCGAGTGGCCCGACCTCCGCGGAAGAGGGAACGCTCTCGAGCTCATTCACGACGTCAATGTCGAATATGGACCGCATATGTTTGAGTAATACGACGCTCGGGAGCATCTCATCCTCACGAGACGACGGAACGACCCGTCTTCGCCAAAGAGGAGCGAAAGATGTCCAAGCACCAGAAAATCATCGCGACCGCGCTGTTCCTGACCTTCGCGAACCTTGGTCAGGCTGGCGCCGCGGAAGCCTCGTCCACGGACAGAGCCCGGCAGGGCTTCGATGTACTGACCGTCGTCGGGGCCGCATACCACGATGCCCGCGTCGCGACGAACGCGGCCGAGGTCCGGCGTCAAGGCGGGTTCGCCACGGCCGGCGCGGTTCAGTGGAGGATTGAGGACGATCGGTCGATTCAGGGCGCCGTCTTCGACGTCCCCTCGGTGATCGGGGCCGCCTATCACGATGCCCGCGTCGCGACGAATCCCGCCGAGGTGCGTCGCCGGGGCGGCCTTGCCACCGCCACCGCCGTCCGATGGCTGCCTTCCGCCCCGGCCGCGACCGAAGCCAAGTCGCATCGGGTCAGGGTCGGTACCCTCTGAAGGCGCCGCGGCTCGCGGCGATCGTCACATGGCGGCCCTCGCGAGATCGTTCGCGGTGTCCCGGCCCAACCCGACCATGACCTCGCGCAGCCACCGATGCGCGGGGTCATGGTCGTAGGACGAATGCCAGAGCATCGAGATGGCGGACTCGTTAAGCGCCACGGGAACCGGGCTCGTCGCCAGGCCGAGTTGGTCAGCGAAAGTCACCGCCAGCTTGTCGACCATCGTCGCGATCAAGGGCGCGGCCTGCACATGAAAGGTCACGGTCGTGAAGCGTGGCGTGGTCACCATGAGCCGCCGTTTGCGGCCGATCCTGGCGAGGGCCTCGTCGACCACGCCGGGGCCCGTGCCGGTCATGCCCGTCAAGATGTGGGGAAACCGCAGGTAGTCCTCGAGCGAGAGCGGACCGCTAACGCCGAGCAGTGTCGGGTTGAAAAGGCAGAGGAAGCCGAACCGGTACAGCGGCCGGACCTTGTGGTGCATCTGGCCCTGGGAAATGACTCCGATGGCCAGGTCGATCCGGTCGGCATCCAGTTCGCCGAGGACGGTGCCGTAGTCCAGGTTGCGCAGGGCCAGGCGCACGCCGGGCGCCTCACGCCCGAGAAAGGCCAGGAGGCGGGGGACCACGCGCGCCTCGACGCTTCGGGATGGCAAGCGTGAATGACCGCTCGACCGTTGCCGGGTCGAAGCTGTCCTCCTGGAGCACGATGCCCTGGAACTGGCGCAGCGCCGTGCGAACCGGTTCGGCCAAGGCGGCGGCTCGCGGCGTCAGTCTCATGCCGTCCGGCGTGCGGGTCAGGAGCTCGTCACCCAGGAGCTTCCGCAGGCGAGCAAGGCTGTTGCTCATGGCGGACTGGGTGATCCCGACCTGGACGGCAGCGCGTGTCACCCCGCTCTCGGTCAGGAGGGCGTCCAACGCCACGAGGAGGTTCAGGTCGATATTGGCGAGGTCGTTGTGCTTGATGGTCACGGCTCAATCCATCGGGGTGTCGAAGCGTCGATGAAAGCCGGTCGGCCCCGTGACGAGGACGCGCACCGACGCGCCGGCCGTGAGAGCTCTCATGTCTACAAGAGCTGGCCGGGCGAGACGCCGGCCCCGAACCGTTCGAGGCCGAGCAGACGCTTCTTGACATCCAGGCCGCCCGCGAACCCCGTCAGGGCACCCGCTGCCCCGATGACGCGGTGGCAGGGCGCGATGATCGAGATGGGGTTCTTCCCGTTCGCGGCTCCCACCGCCCGCGAGGCACCCGGCCGCCCGATCTGGCGCGCGATGTCGCCGTAGCTCCGGGTCTCGCCGAAGGGGATGGTCAGCAAGGCCGCCCAGACGCTCTTCTGGAACTCGGTCCCCTGGAAGTCGAGCGGCACCGTGAAGGCCTTGAGCGTCCCCGCGAAGTAGGCCGCCAACTGGCGCTCCGTCTCCAGCAACACAGGATGGGACGTGTCCTCAATAAGGGGCCCGAGCCGAACCCGGTTCGGGTCGTCGTTCTCCCAGAGGATGGCCGAGAGGCCATGCTCACTCGCGACGACCTTCAACGCGCCGACCGGCGACGCGACCGTCTTGAAGGCATAGCTCATGTGATCTCTCCCGTGCCGGACCACGCCGGGTCCGGCCAATGGTTTGCCGAAAGCGGGCTGCCCGCGACCATGCTGCCGGTCGGAAGACGCCCAACCTCCATGCCGGCTACGCCGGCACAGGCAGCTCATCGGCCTTGCTCGGGTCCGGCGTGGTGAGGCAGCCGCCGACCTTCAGGACGCGCTTCTGGGATGCGGGGAATCGGCTCAGCCCCCCGGTCGGACCGCCCTTCGGGCGGATGGGGCGCTCGACCAGGTTCCCGAGACAGTTGGGACAATGGCCGGCGAGAATGCCTTCCGCGCAGTCACGGCAGAACGTGCACTCGAAGCTGCACATGAAAGCATCCCGGGAATCCCCCGGCAGATCCCTGTCGCAGCATTCGCAATTCGGCCTGAGATCGAGACGAGCCATGCCTGTTTCCTCCTATGTTCGTGCAGTCGGCAACAAATGCGTCCGGCCCGCCGACGGGCCCAAGGCTGTCACCGTGCGACCTCGATAGCGAGCGCGATCCCCTGACCGCCGCCAATGCACAGGGTCACGACACCTCGGGCGAGGCCGTCCCGTCGCATGGAGTGGATCAGGCGCGTTACCAGGATCGCTCCCGTGGCCCCGATGGGATGCCCGTGCGCGATGGCGCCGCCCTCGACGTTGACGACGTCCTCCGGGATTCCGAGCTCGTCCATGATGGCGATGACGATGGCGGCGAAGGCCTCGTTGATCTCGAAGCGTTGCACCGAAGCGATGTCCCAGCCCGCACGGTCCAGCGCCTGCCGCACCGCGGGCACGGGCCCCAGGCCGAACATGCCCGGCTCGACGGCGCCGATCTCGTACGACACGAGGCGCGCTACCGGCCGCAGGGCCCTGCGCTCGGCCCATGCCTCGGCCATCAGGACCACCGCGGCGGCCCCGTCGTTCAACCCGGGGGCGTTGCCCGCCGTGATGGTGCCGTCCGGCCGGAATGCCGGCTTGAGCCGCGCCAGCGTCTCCACCGCCGTGTCCGGCCGGTTGTGCTCGTCACTGTCGAAGAGAGTCATGCCCTTGCGGCCGGCGACCTCGACCGGCGCGATCTCGGCCCGGAAGCGGCTCTCGGCCTGCGCGGCGGAGAACCGGGTCTGCGAGCGCGCGGCCCACTGGTCCTGCTCGCCCCGGCTGATCTGGAACAGCTCCGCGAGATCCTCCGTGTGCCAGCCCGACGCGGCATCCGAGAAAGCGTCGTTCAGGCCGTCGCGTAGCGCGCTGTCGTGCAGCTGCGCGTCACCCATCCGGTAGCCCCAGCGCCCGCCGCCGATCAGGTACGGCGCGCGGTCGATGCTCTCCATGCCGCCGGCGACAGCGACGTCGACATCGCCGAGGAGGATCTCTTGCGCGGCGGAGACGATGGCCTGGGCGCCCGACCCGCAGACGCGGTTCACGGTGAGCGCCGGCGTCTCGACGGGCAACCCGCCGCGGACGGCGGCC
Source organism: Methylobacterium nigriterrae (assembly GCF_037106235.1). Lineage (NCBI taxonomy): Bacteria > Pseudomonadati > Pseudomonadota > Alphaproteobacteria > Hyphomicrobiales > Methylobacteriaceae > Methylobacterium > Methylobacterium nigriterrae. The sequence continues at coordinate 45,516 of NZ_JBAWTG010000027.1, forward strand.
TGCCGGGCCGGGTTCATCTTGTTGCCGGCCTGGATCACGTTGCCCATCACGGCCGTGCCGACCTCGTCGGGACGGACGCCCGCCCGCTCCAGCGCGGCCCGCACCGCCACCGAGCCGAGGATCACGGCCTCGACCTCCCTGAGGGCGCCCCCGAGCGTGCCGATCGGCGTTCGGACCGGTTCTGCGAAGACGACGCGACGGCTGGTGGACATGCTCGATTCCTTCCGTTCGGGATGCTCCGTCGACGCCGCTCTCGGGGCAGGACGGTTGGCGCGACCGAGCCGCGGCTCGGGTCCGGTCGCGCCGGTGATGAGGCGGGTCGGGTGCCCTTGGGAGCGCAACCCGACCCGCCGTCGCCGGGATAAGGGGGGCAGGAACCCCGGCGACATCAGACGACCGGTCCGGCCGCCTGATCCGCTCGTCGGGTATCCGGTCGTGGCTCGCCCTCAAGCGTTCGCGCCGCCGTCGACCGTCACCGCCGTCCCGGTGATGTACTGAGCCTTGGCGCTCGCCAGGAACGCGACCGCGTTGCCGATGTCGTCGACAGTGCCGTACCGGTTGAGGGGCGACAGCGCCTTGAGCACCGGGCCGAAGTCGCCGTGGGCGGGGTTCATGTCCGTGTCGATGGAGCCGGGCTGCACCACATTGACGGTGATGTTGCGGGACCCGAGCTCGCGGGCGAGGCCCTTGGTGAAGGCGGTCAGCGCGGACTTCGTCAGCGAATAGACCGACAGCCCGGCGCCTCCCGGGACGCGGTCGGCGAAGTAGCTGCCGATGTTGATGATGCGGCCGCCGTCGTCGAGGTGCGGGATGGCGGCCTTGCTGGCCAGGACGGGCGCGCGGACGTTGACGTTGAGCAGGGCGTCGATGTCCGTCAGCGCCATGTCCTTGACCTCGGAGAGGCGGATGATGCCCGCGTTGTTGACGAGGATATCCAGGCCGCCGAGCGCCGCGGCGGCCTTCTCGACCGAGGCCCCGACCGCCTCCGGGTCGGCGCTGTCGGCCTGGATGGCCACGCCGCGGCGGCCGTGCGTCTCGACGGCACGGACCACCTCCGCGGCGGCGTCGGCCGACTTCTCGTAGGTGATGGCCACGTCGGCCCCTTCCGCGGCCAGGGCCTTGGCGATCGCCGCCCCGATGCCGCGGCTGGCGCCGGTGACGAGGGCGCGTTTTCCTTGAAGCGACATTGTCGGTACTCCTATCGTTTGGGTGTCTCAGATTCTCGTTCCGGACCGTCCGGTCATGCTCTCTCGAAGTTGATTTCTCCAATTAAGTCCATATTCCCTATATAAAACTCGTGGTTCCAAAGGATATATTCGATAATTTTGAAGTGGCAATAGACGTTTGTGTTCTGATCTGCGGATCCTAGTCTTTGGTCTGATGAACTTGCTCGACGTCCACGGAGGCGTGATCTTGCGCTCGGCCTCACCCGCATAGTCGTTCGCCGCGACGCCCTCGATGAAAGAGAAGGTCTTCGCGATGCGGGCGCGCGGCTCCGGGAACGTTGTCTCGGTATCGTCGTGCCGGGGCGGCGTCAGGCCGGCGAGCCGCGCGCCCGCCTTCACGGCGTCGCAGGCGCTCGTGACCTGGTAGGAGAGCGGCGCCAAGGCGGGCGTACGCCAACACGTCGGTGTCGAACTTCCGGTCGAAAGCATGCCTCTCGGCCCGGTCCAGCCGGCCGTCGACGAGCCTCAGCGTCCGGGTGCATTGGGAGACGATTGCAGGGTACATCGGAGGGTCTCCGTCGCGTGCCGGCCGGCGCCTCAGGCCGCCTCCTTGAGGGTGGCCGTCGCCTTGACGTACGGATTGGCGCCGTGGCTGAGGCGCGCGACCCCGATCTCCGCGAGGCGGAGCTTCGCGGGGATTCCTTCGGTGACCATGACGTTGACCGGCAGGCCGGCGCCCTCGACGGCGCGCCGGATCAGGCCCTCGTCGCGCAGGCCCGGGACGAAGAACCCGGACGCGCCGGCCTCCCCGTAGGCCTTCGCCCGGTCCAGCGCCTCCGCGATGGCCACCGCCGGGTCGGGGCCGCGGCCGAGGAAAAGGTCGGTGCGGGCATTGATGAAGAGCGGGACGCCGAGGTTGTCCGCGGCCTCGCGGATGGCCGCGATCCGGCGGGCTTGCCGGTCGATGGCGTTGAGGCCGGGTCCCTTGACGACGCGGTCCTCGAAGTTGATCCCGACGACGCCGAGCGCAAGAAGCCGCGAGACGTTCCTGGCGAGTTCGTCCGCGTCCTCACTGTATCCGCCCTCGAAGTCGACCGTCAGCGGCACGTCGACGACGGCGGCGATGCGTGCGGCGACCTGCTCGACGTTGGAAAACGGAAGATCCTCCCCGTCGCGGTAGCCCTGGGCCTCGGCGACCGCCCAGCTGCTGGTCGCGACCGCCTTCGCGCCGGCGTCCTGCACGGCCTTGGCCGAGCCGGCGTCCCAGACGTTGTAGAGGATCAGCGGCGTGCCCTTTTCGTGCAGGGATGCGAACAGCTTGGCCTTCTCGACCTGGGTCATGACGAGCTCCTGATGTTCCAGGTGGGGGGACGTGTTCGGATCGGGCCGGCCGGCCCGATCCGCGGGGCAGGCTCAAGCGGCGTGGGGCGCCTTCGCCGCTGCCGAAGCCGCCGCCTGGCGCTTCGCACCGAGCCGGCGCACGATCACGTAGAAGGTCGGCGTGAAGAGCAGGCCGAAGACCGTGACGCCCAGCATGCCCGTCAGCACGGCGGTCCCGAGCGATTGCCGCATCTCGGAGCCGGCACCCGTGGCGATCGCCAGCGGCACGACGCCGAGAATGAAGGCGAAGGAGGTCATCAGGATCGGGCGCAGCCGGACCCGCGCCGCCTCGACGGCCGCCTCCACCGCCGTCTCGCCGTGCTCCTCGGCCTGCCGGGCGAACTCGACGATCAGGATTGCGTTCTTGGCGGCGAGGCCGACCAGGACGACGAAGCCGATCTGGGCGAGGATGTCGATCGGCATGCCCCGCAGGTCGAGGCCCGCCGCCGAGGCGAGCAGGCACATCGGCAGGATCAGCACGATGGCGAGCGGCACCATCCAGCTCTCGTACTGGGCGACCAGCACGAGGAAGACGAACAGACCCGCGGCGGCGAAGATCGCGATCGTCGGCGTGCCCTGCTGCTCCTCCTGGTGGGCGAGGTCGGTCCACTCGAAGTCGAAGCCGGCCGGCAGCACCTGCTTCGCCAATTCGGACATCGCCTTGATGGCCGTGCCCGACGACACCCCGGGCCCCGCCGCACCCAAGATCTCGGCGGCCGGATAGAGGTTGTAGCGGGGCACGCGGTAGGGAGCGGTCTGGCTTTTGAAGGTCGCCACCGAGCCGACCGGCACCATCTCGCCGCTCGCGTTCCTAGCCTTCAGCCGGGCGATGTCGTCCGCCGTCCTGCGGAACTGCTCGTCCGCCTGGACGAAGACCGGGTAGGTCCGCCCGATGAAGTTGAAGTCGTTCACGTATTGCGAGCCGATGTAGAGCTGCAGCGTCGAGAACACGTCGCTCGGGGTCAGACCGACCTTCTCGGCCTTCAGCCGGTTGATGTCGGCGTAGACCGAGGGTGCACCAGCGTTGAACAGCGTGAAGACGCCCGCGAAGTGTCCGGACTTATTGGCCGCCGCGACGAGGTCGTTGGTCGCCTTGGCCAGCGCCTGGGGCCCATGGTCGCCGCGATCCTGGATCATCAGCTTGAAGCCGCCCGCGGCGCCGAGCCCCTGCACGGGCGGCGGGTTGACCACGATCACGACCGCACCCTGGATGCCGGCGAGACGCGCGCGGATCTTCGGCAGCATGGAGGCTGCGTTGATGCCCGGGACGTGCTTGTCGTAGAGCGAGGGGAGGCCGTAGAAGACCGTGCCGACGTTCGGGGCGATGGTGCTGGTGGTGACGTCGAAGCCGGTGACCGGCGAGGTGTGGGTGATGCCCTTCACCTCGGGCGTGTCCAAGATGATCGCGTTGACCTCACGGACCACCGCGTCGGTCCGGTCCAGGCTGGAGCCCGGCGGCAGCATCACCACGACCGCTTGGTAGCCGATGTCCTGGTCGGGGATGAAGCCGGAGGGCATCCGCGACATCTGGAAGCCCGTCAGGCCGATCAGCCCGACATAGACGATGGCGACGACGGTGGCGGCCCGGATGAGGCGTCCCGTGAACCGGCCGTAGCCCGACGACAGCCACTCGAAGCCGGCGTTGAAGCGGCCGAACAGGGCCGAGACGATCCGGCCGACGAAACCCTTCCGCGCATGATGGTCGTGCGGCTTCAGCAGCACCGCGCACAGGGCGGGGCTCAGCGTCAGCGAGACGAAGCAGGAGATCACCGTCGAGGCCGCGATGGTGATGGCGAACTGCTTGAAGAACAGCCCCGAGATGCCGGAGATGAAGGCCGTCGGGACGAACACGGCGCAGAGCGTGAGCGCGATGGCGATCAGCGCCGTCGAGACCTCGGTCATCGTCCGATGGGCGGCGTCGCGCGGCGACAGCCCGGCGGCCATGTTGCGCTCGACGTTCTCGACCACCACGATCGCGTCGTCGACCACTATGCCGACCGCCAGGACGAGGCCGAACAGCGACAGGTTGTTGATCGAGGCGCCGAAAATGGCGAGCAGCGTGAAGGTGCCGATCAGGGAGATCGGGATGGCGATGACCGGGATGATCGTCGCCCGCCAGCTCTGGAGGAACAGGAAGACCACGGCCACGACGAGCAGCACCGCCTCGAAGATCGTATGGATGACGCCATCGATGGACTGGTCGACGAAGTTCGTCGGGTCGTAGATCTTGATGTAGTCGATGCCGGGCGGGAACTTCTTCTTCAGCTCCGCCATCTTGTCCCAGATCGCGTGGTGCAGCTGGTAGACGTTGGCGTCGGGCGTGGCGATCACGAACCACGGGGCGGAATTGTACCGGTCGGCGTAGGCCTTGGAGCCGTAGTCGGCGGATCCGATCTCGGCGCGGCCGATGTCGCGGATGCGGGTGACGCGGCCCTGGTTGTCCGACTTGACGATGATGTTCTCGAATTCCTCGGGCGAGGTCAGCCGGCCCAGGGCCTCGACGTTGATCTGGTAGGCGGCGGGACTGGCGAGCGGCGGCTTGTTGAGCACGCCCGCCGAGACCTGCACGTTCTGCGACCGGATGGCGGCCAGGATCTCGTTGGCGCTGATGTCGTAGGAGGCCGCCTTGTCGGGATCGACCCAGATCCGCATCGAGTATTGCCGCTCGCCGTAGATCTGGAAGTCGGCGACGCCCGGGATGCGCGCGATCTCGTCCCGGATGCGCAGCATGTAGTTGGAGATGTACTCGGGCGAGCGGGACCCGTCCGGCGAGTAGACGTGGACCCCGAGAAGCAGGGCCTGGATGGTCTTCTTGACCTGCACGCCCTGGAGCTGGACCTCTTGGGGCAGCCTGCTCAGCACGTCCTGGACGCGATTGCGCGTCAGCATCAGCGCCGTGTTCACGTTGGTGCCGATCTTGAAGATCACCGTGACCGTGAGCGCGCCGTTGCCGGTCGATTGGCTGGAGATGTAGTCCATGCCCTCGACGCCGTTGACCGCCTGTTCGAGCGGGGTCGCGACGGTCTTGGCGATGGTTTCGCCGGACGCACCGGGATAGGTGGCGGTGATCTGCACCGTCGGCGGGACGATGCTCGGATACTGGGCGATGGGCAGCGAGATCATCGTCGCCAAGCCGAAGACCACGATGAAGACGTTGAGCACCACGGCGAAGCGCGGGTGGTCGATGAAGAAGTGCGCGAGTTTCATGGCGGCCCCCAAGCCGTGGCGGTGCGTGGACCCGGGTTCAGTTCTGGGCGACGGCGACGGTGGCTTGCTTCGCCGAGACCTTCGTCCCGGGTCGCGCCAGCGCGATGCCGTCGACGATGACGCGGTCGGTCGGGGCGAGCCCCGAGCGGATCACCCGGAGCCCGTCGCGGAGATCGCCAACCTCGACCTTCTTCGGCGCCACGACGTCGTCGGCACCGACCGTCATGACGACGAAGTCCGACTGGTCTGGCAGCACCGCCGCGTCGGGCACGAGGAGCGCGGGCGCCGGCTCCGAGAGCGCGAGGCGGACGCGGGCGAACTGGCCCGGCGAGAGGAACAGGTCCGGGTTCGCGTAGGTGGCGCGGGCGTGGATGGTCCCGCTGGAGCGATTCAGAACATTGTCGACGAAGTCGAGCTTGCCCTGGCGGTCGAAGCCCGCCTCGTCGCCGAGCGATGCCGTGACCGATTTCGAGAGCGGCTTGTTCTGGTCGCGGCGCTCCCGCTGGAACTTGAGCCAGTCCCCCTCGCTCATGTCGAAGTCGAGATAGATCGGGTCGAGCGAGACGATGGTGGCGAGCAGCGTCGTGGCGCTCGCCGCGGCGCGGCTCCCGGCGATCAGGCCGCCGAGGGAGACCTGCCGCGCGCTCATGCGGCCCGTGAACGGCGCCGTGACCCGGGTGTATTCGAGGTCGAGCTGGGCATCGCGGACGCGCGCCTGTCCGTCATCGAGGGCGGCTCGCGCCGCGGCGACCTCGTTCGAGCGCTGGTCGAGGGTCTCCTGCGTCGCGAACTGGCTGCGCGCCAGGGACTGGCTTCGAGCCAGCTGGCTCTCGGCCAGAGCGAGCCGGGCCTTGGCCGTCTCGGCCTGCGCCTTGGCCTGGGCGAGCTTGATCTCGTAGGGGCGGGGGTCGATCACGAAGAGCAGCTCGCCCTTCTTCACGATCTGCCCGTCCTGGAAGTGGATCTCCGTCAGCGTGCCGCCGACCTGGGCGCGCAGCTCGACGCGGTTGATCGCCGAGAACTGGCCGAGGCCGGAGAGGCGGACGTCGACCTCCCGGCTCAGCGGGCTCGCCACCGTCACGTTCGGCACCGGCGCCGCCACCGGGGCCGCCGCGTGCGGAGCCTCGTAGTGGGTGTAGCCGTAGAACCCGGCGCCACCGAGGAGGACGGCGACCAGCGGCAGCGCCAGCACCCGGCCCGTAGCGGACCGCTTCCTCGTGCCCTTCGACGGGATGGCCTCGAAGTCCTTCAGGGATTTGGGGGCGACGTCGATCATGACCGAGGATCCTTCAGGCTCGGACCCCAAGGGGTATTTATTTGTGGAGCGAAAGCTCCTATAAACATGTATATGGCGAGGCGGACGGCCCCGTCAACACATTTTTGGAGCGAAGGCTTAGAAAAATGTCCGAGCCGCAGAAGAGGGGTCGCGGTCGCCCCCCTAAGATCGACCGGCAGGCGGCCCTGCGGGACGCGATGACGCTGTTCTGGGAGAACGGCTACGAAGGCACGACCTTCGACGACCTCATCGGCAAGATGAGCATCAGCCCGTCGAGCTTCTACAATGCGTTCGGCAGCAAGGAGCGCCTCTACCGGGAGGCGACCGAGTGCTTCGTCGAGGGAGCCCGGAAGTGGATCCTCGAAAGCCTGTTCGAGGAAGGTGTGACCACGCGCACGGCCTTCTCGAACCTGTTCGCGGCGGCGGCGACCCAGTTCACGAGGGAGGACATGCCGCGCGGCTGCATGGTCTCGCTGTCCGGCACGCACCAATCCGCGAGCCTGACGTCTCTGCGCGACATGATGGTCGACATCCGCGCGGGGACGGAGACCCAGTTCGCCGAGCGCATCCGCAAGGGCGTCACGGAGGGTGACGTGCCTGCCGATGTCGACGTGGAAGGTCATGCGGCTTTCCTCCACACGCTGTTGCGCGGCTTGGCCGTCCAGGCCCGCGACGGCGCCACCTGCGAGAAGCTCATGAGGATCGCGAGGGCCGGTCTCGAAAGCATGCCCGCCCGGTTGAGCGCCTGACGGCGTCCGGCGCGTGCCGGCCGTCGCACGCGGCCCGGACATGACTGCGAGCGTCGTCCGTGCGACGACCTCCGGGCGTTTGTCCCTTCTCAGGGCCACGGCACAAAGGCCAGTTACGCATCAATTTCTGCCAACGGCAGGCGGACGTCGGCGATCGGTTCGTCCGGGTCCTCTCGGCCGACCGACGGCTAGGGTCGGTTCGCGAGCTCCGCAGGCGAAGCGATCCGGACCCCGTCGGCCGGCCGGCCAAGACGCGCGCCGGATTGCTACCGGCACCTTCCTCGGACACCGGCGTCCGCCCGAACCGGCTCCTGATCTCGTTCGGGGTCGCGCGCAGGTGCCGGACGAATGCCCGGCGCATCCGTTGCAGGTCGCCGAAGCCGTAGCGGACGGCGATCGTCTCCAACCGCGTGCCGCTCTTCTCGATCGCCTCGCGGGCGGCCTGGACACGCAAGCTCTCGACGAGCCTCGCCGGAGCCATGCCCGTGCTGGAGACGCAGGTGCGGGCCAACGTCCTCAGGCTCATGCCTGCCTTTTCCGCCAGCGTCTCGGCGCGCAGGTCCGCCGCCAGGTTGTCGGCGATCCAGCCGAGGAGCTTGCGCAGCGGGCCTCCGGCGTCCGCGATCTGGCCCGATAGCAACGTGCTGAATTGGGACTGGCCGCCAGGTCGCTTGAAGAAGACCACCAGTTCCCGCGCCGCTTCGAGCGCGACCTCGATGCCGAGATCCTCCTCGATCAGCGCCAGCGTCAGGTCGACCCCGGCGCTGATCCCCGCCGACGTCCAGACCCGACCGTCTTTGATCCATATCTGGTCGCGATCGGCCTTGATGTGTGGGAATCGCCGCTCTAGCTCGTCGCAGTAGCGCCAGTGCGTGGCCGCGCGTCCGGCCGCGAGAACGTCGGCCTTCGCCGCCAGGAACGCGCCCGTGCAGACGCACGCGAGCCGCGACGCGCGGCGGGCGAGCTCTCCGACCCACCCGACCAGAGCCGGATCCTCGATCGCTTCGAGCGCAGCGTTCCCGCCCGGGATGATCAGCGTGTGGATCGGATCGGCGACGGACGCCGCCGGGACGCTCCCGAATTCGACGCCGGGACAGTCGCTTCCGACCAAGCCTCCCCCGACCGAGGCGAGCGTGACGGCATACGTGCCGAGCCCGGTCGCGCGCAGGGCTTGCACGGGGCCGGCCACGTCATACGAGGCGACGCCCGGATAGATGACGATGCAAACGTTCCGCCGATCGCCCATGTGCAACGCCTCGTCTCGCGCGGCCCCGTCATGGTCGAGCCGGCCGTGGAAGATCCCAAAGGTCGCGGGAGCTGAAGGCATGCCTCCGCGGGACCGTGCCCGATGCCGATCAGGCGTGGCCGAGGACCTTCCGGTTCCTGCCGTCGATCACCTCATGGGTATGCGCCGTCGCTCCCGGCCCCGGAGCGAAGCGGACCTCGTGATAGGACAGGGGCCGTCCCCCCTTCGCGCGGACGACGATCGGCTCGACCGGCTCGCCCGTGGCGTCCTCGACGAGCGCCGTCCGGGGCTTGCAGTCCGGCGCCAGCCAGCGGTCGCCCCACTGCATCAAGGCGACGATGACGGGATAGAGATCCTCGCCCTTCGGGGTCAGCCGGTAGCCCTCGGTGTTGGCGCGCTCCTCCAGCTCGAAGCGCTCGACGATCCCGAGCTCGGTCAGGCGTTGCAGGCGGGCCGTGAGGATGTTGCGGGCAATGCCGAGCTCGCGCTGGAACTCGTCGAAGCGGCGTGCGCCCTGGGTGCACTCGCGCACAATGAGCAGCGACCACCACTCGCCGACCTCGTCGAGCGCCCGGGCGATGGAGCAGTTCATGCCGGAGAAGCTCTTCCGCTGCATGGCGACCTTCACGAAAAATTAGTTGCATCATAAAACTGACACTGATAGTTGCATCATGCAACTGCGATGGCCGCGGGTCAAGATGCAGTGCCAGAGGAGGTCTCCATGGATCGGCGTTTGCTCGTACTCGCCTTAGGGATGTTCGCCCTCGGGACCGACAGCTTCGTGATGGCCGGGGTGCTCCCCGAGATCGCTCGCAGCTTCGACGTTTCCATCGGCGTGGCCGGCCAAGTCACGACGGTCTACGCCATCACCTACGCGCTCATGGCGCCCACCATCGCGGCGGTCGCCGCGAATGTGCCCCGCAAGGCCCTGCTGCTGGCGAGCCTCGCGACCTTCGTGGTCGCCAACCTGGCCACCGCACTTGCGCCGACCTTCGGCTTCGCCCTCGCCACGCGGGTCCTGGCAGGCATCGGCGCCGCGATGTTCGCTCCGACCGCGACCGGCGCCGCCGCCACCATGGTGTCCCCGGAGAAGCGCGGCTTCGCGCTCGCGGTGGTGATCACGGGGCTGACCACCTCGACCGCCCTCGGCACGCCCGCCGGCGCGCTCATCGGCGGCCTCGGCGACTGGCGCTGGACGATGGTGTTCGTGTCGGGCCTTGCGGCCGTCTCCGGCCTGGGCGTTTGGGCGCTGCTGTCGCACATCCCGCTGCCGCCCGCGATCAGCCTCGCGAAGCGGATCGCTCCCGTCCGTGACCCGCGGGTCGCCCTGACCCTGCTCACCACCCTGGTCTACCAGACCGGTCACTTCATCACCTACACCTACTTCGCCGTCGTCTTCGACCGGGTTCTCGGTAACGACACCCTGGTGATCAGCGCCCTTCTCGTGCTCTGGGGCGCCAGCGGCATGGTCGCCAACCTCGTGGCCGGGCGCCTTGCCGACGCGGTAGGCAACCGCCGTGTGATCCTCGCCGGGCTGGTGATCCTGATCGCTGTCATGGCCTGGTTGCCCACCGCCGGTGCGAACCTCGGAATGACGGCGGTCGCGGTCGCTGTCTGGGGCGCCGTGGCCTGGGGCCTGCTCGCCCCGCAACAGCACCGCCTCGTGGTCGCCGCCCCTCAGTCCGCGCCGGTGGTGCTCGGCCTGAACACCTCGGGCACCTACCTCGGCGTCACGGCCGCCGGCGTCATCGGCGCGCTGGCGATCCCGGCAGTGGGCGCGCACGAGCTCGGCTACGTCGGTGCCGGCATCGTGGTCGTCGCCCTCGTCCTCGCCGAACTGGCGACGCTCAGGATCAACGCCGCCAACCGGACCGCCCACAGCCCGGCGTTGGCTTCCGCGTGAACCGGAGCGGGTCTTGGCGTCGGCCCCGCGCGGCGCCCAGTTCACAGCTCTCAAAGCTTGAGAATGCTCCGAGAGGCCTGGTCCCTTAACGTCCAGTCGGCGAATGGCCGCTTCGGAGACACCATCAGGATCGGCCGAACGACGGCAATGGGCGCAAAGCGGAATAGCGCCTCTCGGGCGGGGGCTCGGCGAAGCAGACGTGCGGCGGCCATCGGCTTGAGCGTGGCGCGGGCTGATCAGGTCCCATGTGATGCGAACGGCGTCATCGAGAGAAGACACGGGTTCATGCCGCGGCTTGGATGAAGCGGCCGGCGCCGTCGGTGCTCTGGTCCAGGGGATCGGTATCGCGAGAGAGGGCGTCTCTGGTCGTGCGGCCTACCTGTAGAGCAGCAAGGTAGTCGACGGCGCGGCTGGCCTCGCTTGCAGCCGTCGCGAGGGCCCGAGGCTCGGAGCACAGGAGCGAAGCCCAAGCGGCGCAGTAGGCGGCGTGATCCGGGTGCGGCGCGCGAGCAACGCCAAGGTCAGCTAGGACGAAGGCGGCGCCGAGTTCCGCCACGAGTTCCTCGGCGGCATAAGCCTGGCTGCCGAAGCAGTCCGTGAGGTCGCGGGCGAGGCGGTGGCGGGCGCCGGTCCAGTGCACGAGTTCGTGGGCGAGGGTCGCGGCGTAACCTTCGAGGGAGTGGAAGGCGCTGCGAAGGGGCAGCAGGATGGTGTCGATCTTCGGCACGTAGCAGGCGCGGGCGCCGTCCTCCCGAATGATGGCGCCGGTGGACCTGACGAAGGCAGTGAAGACGACGGGTGGGTCAACCGTCTCGCTCGGGTGAGACTGGGCCAAGTCCTTAGCACCGTCGACCTGGGCGGCGTTGAAGACGTGGGCAGCGCGGGCGACGAAGCGGGGTGAGGCGTCGTCGGTGTCCGGCATGCCTTCGGCCAGAGCTTGGCTGGCGGGTAGGTCCTTAGAAGATGACAGAAGTGCCTCGCTCGCCCCGGCGGACCAGCGCACCGAGGGCGGCCCATTGTCGACCGGACGCTGTCGGAGAGGTGTACTATCTCGCCCACCTTTCCGACCGTTCAATGGATCGTGTCGCCGTACTGGTGGGCTTCTCGGAGAGCCCGGAGAATCACGCCAAGGTCGATCCGACCATCGCAACAGGCATCCACTTCGACTATGGAATGATGAGATAATGACTCTAAGTGGTTGGCTGCAAACCGGGCCATCCTCTTCTTCTGCCAACCCTATCAGCTATCCCATGGACTGCGGGCATGCTGGATCTGCAGCCGAAGCTTCAGTTTGCGATAGGCTCGTAAATACAGCATGCTTGCATCAGAGTGGGAGTTCTGCCTTTGAAGATTTTGTACTCCTCGGCTGACCTCAACAATAAAATTCACGAGATCTGGGCATCTCCAAGGCCAGATGAGGAGAGAGTCATACTGGTCGCATTCGTCGGAGCGACTGCGGAAAATTACCTGCCCGATCCGGACGGGCTTGAGATCATCTGCTGGCTTAAGCCAAGATCAACCGATGCAAAGGCTCTTCACAAGCTAGAGCAGCGCGGCGCCAAGACTTTCAAATCAGACAATCTCCAAATGGAGGTTTGCTGGTCAAGCAAACGGGGCTGCGTAATCGGTTTTGCTAATGCCTCTCAGAGTGCCCTCGGAAGAGGCGGACTGAAAGAAGCTGGTGTTTGGTTTCCGGCGAGCGTTGTGGATATCAATTCTTTGCGGAGTTACGCAGCCGCGTCGCCCATCAAAGTTGATGATCTAAAGCGATTGAAGCGGCAGTCAGCCTTAATACCTCCGGGATGGTCAGGAACAAGCGGAGGCGGAGGCAGTAATGCGTCGAGCTTCCTTGAATGGTGTTCTTTCCCCGATCGGCCTGATTGGAAGCTGGGTTGGTGGGATAGCGAGGGCGAATTTGCGAGGGCAGCATTAGCTGTAACGAAGGAGCGCTACGGTCGTCATGAGCCGAGTAGGGTAACGGAGGTAAAGAAGGGTCAAGTTAGACGAGGCGATTGGCTTTTAGAATTTGAGCTACCTACCGGAAAGCACCTAAATTGGATGCACGTCGATTTTGTGGTTGGCGTAGATTATTCAGATCTTGCTTTTGATGAGAATTACCCATATCAAGCCGTCCAAGCAAACCCGCTGGCGTCTTATGCCTCTCGCCCGCCATTTGCGATTGACCCAGCATTCCGCAAAGCGTTTGCTCGTGCCCTGAAGCTGAAGAATGAACACGAGAAGATTGAGCGTCGAATAGCACTGACACCATCCAAGAGCTTTATTGAACGCATGAGGACGATGGTGTTGGAGCTCGGCGAGTAGCTTATTTGCCGAATCGGCTCACTCCTGTGACTTGACCGGTCAGGCGTGTGGCTGTTCAATCCGGTTGTACAGCCCTCCCAGCGAGACGCCGGGAAAACGCTTTTGAGATCAATGCTTAGCTGTTCAGGAGGCATAGTCCTTTCCTGGGCACCATTCCCGAATTGGTTTCTACCAAGGTTTCAAGCAGTTAGGTATCGATAGGCGGTGCTCGTGGTGATACACGAGGTCGGATAGCGTCGACCGCTCTCGGGCGCCCAGGTCCAGCGCCAGCCTCCTTCCGCGCGTTCGGCCTCGACGTCGGCCAGCCGCTCGCAGGTCCGCCAGAACTTGGGCGCGTGCTTGCCATAGGGCAGGGGGATTCGTGGCCACGCTTTCCGTGTTGCGATAGCGCTTGTAGTAGAAGAACACGCAGCCGTTCGGCTTCGTGTACCGTTTCACGTATGGCGGCAGGTCAACCGTTCCGGTTGCGCTTCTCGGCCTCGGCAAAGCGAGCCCCCCAATCCGTTCGAGGGGCGGCACTTTCGATGGCCGGCGCGCCGACCGTCAATTCCGGGAACAGGTCGGCGCGCTGCCGCTTCGCCCACCGATCGACGGCCTCGATGAGGTACATGCCCGTGGTTTCGTCCGGCACTGGAAAGCCGCGAGCGTAGAGGCGCCGCTGGCAGGCCGAGAACTGGTCCGGCGTCAGACCCATCCGGCGTGCAATCTTCTCCGGCGAGGCGAAGATTGGATCCAAGCGGAGGCGCACCTCCGGCGCCTTGGGCGCGATGCGTGCCTTAGCCATCGGCTCGCTCCTCCCCTCCGAACGTCCGCTCGATCGCATCGCCGGCCGCGGCGAGGACCGTCCGCAGCCGCTCTACCGCAGCCTCCAGGTGCTTCTCCGCCTCGATCGCCTCATCGACGGCCTCGGCTTTCACCGCCGCGTCCAGGCCATCGTGAGCCTCAACGGCCTGCCGGGCCGCCCCGCGCAACGCGCCTAGCACCGCCGCTTCGACCCCAGCCCAGATCTCGCGTGCCTCCGGTCCAAGATCGGCCCAGGTAGGCGCGGCGCCGCGCGGGCCCAGCGTCATGCCGGCGAAGCGCGCCTCGTAGGCCGTGCGGCCGGGTTCGTGCGCCTCAGCCATTGCGCGCCACCTTCGATGCGCCTGCCCTTACTCCGGAAGATCCATAGAGATGGCACGCTACTCGCCTTACGAAAAAGGGCGGCCTTAAACGTGCGCCGACAACCGCGGGGGCGGTGCGATGTATCAGACGTTCAAAGCAGTTTTCGATCTGATTTGTCTCGGAATTGCGGTGACGGCTTTCGTCATGATCGCCCGCGATATGCTGCTCTCCGACGAAGTCGCGGAGGACGCGGAGCGAGACACTCAGAGCTAACCTCATGCTCCGGCTCCGATGTTTGGGGCTTTAGCGGTCATCGCGAACTGACGACGAACGCGCTTGCCCGCCGCACGTGCCGACACCACGTCCCGGGCGCGTAGACTCAGGAAAGGATCGGCATGGCGCGTTTCATCGTGATCGACAGAGCAAAGGGCCGCGTCTACGGCGACACGGCACGGTACGGCCGAGCCGGCAATGTGATTTCGCCGGCGGATGCGGCCTACCTGATCGACCGTCGGCTTGGCCGTGCGGAGCGCGGTTTCGGATATGTGAGCCGGCACAGCGAGTCCGCAAGCTACGACGTTTTCGAAGTGCCCTCGTCGAGTCCCGATCTGGCCCGGTCGAGCGAGGCCTAGGCGCATGATCTCGTGCGCGAGCATGGCAAATTCGTTGCCGCACTGATCTCCTACAATTCCTGAATTGGCTGCCGAGCAGATGAGTCGCGTCACGCTGCGGCTCCGATGTCGAGGTCGTGGTTCGACATGTGTGGCACCTTCGACCCGCAGGGCCGGATGAGAGCCGGCCGGTGGATCGTCATCATGATCGAGGCGTGATCAGGCACTTGCAGCCTCTGCAGAGGCGCCGAGCGATGACGACCGAGCCGCTGTTCCTCATTCTGCTCGTGAGCTTTGGTCTTGGCTGCCTACTGATCCACGCGGCCCGGCAGTTTGCGACGGCTCTCACACCGGTGCTGGCTGGTGCCGCGGTAATGTTGGCTGCCGCTGCCGCAGCGATCTTCGCCGCTCAGTCTGGGCTGTCGCCTCCAGCCGCAGGCTTCATCGACGTCCCGCTTGCCTATCAGGCCTTTTGAGGACGTGGCGGTGCCCAAGCGGATACGATGACGGCCCAAGAGGCGCAGACGAGCGGGACCAGACGGTGGCCGAACCGAGCCATCGCTTGCTTGTTGTCTCGCCGAAAGGAGACGCCCATGCCCGACAAGCCTGCCAACCCCGACGATCTGGCCGAGACCACCTACGATGCCGATCAGGCCGCGGAATCAGGCGATCAGATCGTCATAGCTGAGCAGCAGGCTGGTGCGTCCCCGTCGAACGAGCCGGTGACGAATGAGCCGATCGCAATCGAGACCGAGGATGCCGACGTGGGTCTGAGCAGCAAAGGTGCCGAGGCTGGCCAGATCCCGGGCAAGCGGGAGACTGACTTCTGATTGGATGATCAGGGTCGAGGCCGGCGCTTCAGGGCCGCGAGCGCTGCATGGCGGGAATATTAACGGCTGACCGGCAGTCTTTATGTGCTCACGAGCGTAAGGGGCAGCCGTGTTCATCGAGAAACGGAAGGTTCCGCGGCAGAATGTTTTCCAAGTTGGGCAGATCTTCTCCGGAGACTGCTCGGTTGAGGTGAACTGCCTGGTGCGCAACATGTCGGCCATGGGCGCCCTCATTGAGGTCGCGCTGGCAGAAAGCGTTCCGGACCAGTTCGACCTGCTATTGCCCTCGAACGGCCAGATCCGCTCATGCCAGGTCGTGAGAAGGACGCGGCACCTGCTCGGCGTCACGTTCGCTAAGCGCGCAACCCGAGGAGCAGACGAGTAGCGGTTCATCGCCCGGATGCCCTTAAAAAGGCCACCGCCCGCGAAGCTGTCGATGATGAGCGGGCGGGTCATACGGCGGCTCCGGTGTCGGGGGCGTCGGCGGGGGCGAGCGCCTGGACCTCTCCAGGTTGAGGCGCGTTGTCTCAGTATCCGGAGGTCGCGCCATGCCCGACGCACCGATGACGAACGAGCCGCTGCCGCTCTGTCTTGATGATCCTGGCGTGAGCCTCACCCGAGAAGTCGCAAGCGAGACTTCCGCCGAACCGTTCAAGAGCAGCATCAGCTACGAGATCTGGAGAGATCACGGCCCTGAGGAGCCTTTCGGCCCGAAAGTTCAGGAGGCTATCGACGCCCTGGCGTAAAGGCCTGATCAGGAGCCAGCGATGTCCAGCAAACAGACCGGCACCGATCAGCCTCAGGATCGGCCGCCGGCGCGGCCGCACACCACGGTGCTGCACAAGCCCGAGCCGAACCCCCAGGCCCCGACGCGAAAGAAGCCCGCTGTTCGGGCCGAGGAAATCGAGGATCCCAACCCCGAGACGGTCGGCGAGCGGTAGAGTGAAGCACCGATGCCCGCCGCTGCCGAGGATGCGAATGATGAGCGAATGGCGGCGCATCCTGGCTGGAACCGGAGCCCGGCGGTCAGCCTTCCTTCTGCGACATGGAGGAAACGGCCATGATGAAAAGCATAGCCCCAGCTTGCCTGCTCGCCGGGACGCTCGGTGCGACAGCGTTGGCGCAGACCCCGATCAGCCCTCAGCAGAGCCGCGAGCGATCGCCCAATATGCCGCCTACACAGGAGATTGTTCCAGAGCGGATCCGGCCGAGCGATCCTGAAACCACCGGCACCATTCGTCGCCCGGCCCCGTCGCATGAGGGGCCGAAGATCGAAGATGGAGGCAAGCGGCCGAGCTAGCTCGGGGGCGGCCTGACAAGCAAGAGTGGTCGACGCGCTCATGCCGCCCTCCTCGCCCGCTCCACCATCCGCGCCGGCACCAGCATCCACCCACGCTCCAGCCGGGGCGCGAACTCGGTGTCATCCGGATGCCAGCTTCGCTCGCAGGCGCCCCGCGTCCAGCGCGCCGGTGTTGGTTCCGCGGTAGACGGTGCGGCCGGCGTTGAGCAGGAGCCACGTCATGCCGGCCCTCTCAGGCCGGCAGAACCGACCAGACTGGCAGACGTTGGACTGAACGTGGTTCGAGGACGGACGCATCGAAGGCACACATGACCAAGTCGACCGACGGCAAGAACAAGCCCGATCAACCGAGTTCGCAGGCGGACGAATCCGACATTGCTGCGCCGCGGCTGACCCCGCAGGGGCGCATCGATCCAGACGAAGCCGGCGAAGACTCGACCGACCCGAACGGCGGCGCCAAGACAGGTCAGACCGACAAAGCCGAGGGCTGATTTTGCAGTTCGCGTCCTGGCAGGCGGGCGCGACCTGATACGGGTTCCCCCACCGCGTCGGCCGGGCGACCTTGACGGCAGGCAGCCCATTCACGGCCCGGCTGTGCGCCTGGAGGTTGAAGCCGACGGCGCGGGAGAGGCGGAGGCGGACGGGGGCGGCTCGGACTTTGTTTGGCTGACCCCCGACGAGGTTGCGGGCCTGCTGAACAGCCTCGGTGGATTCGAGACCATCGCGGCGATCAAGCAGGCCTGGCCGGGAGCCAATGATCCTCAATCGGCTCGAGTTACAGCAGGCCAAGGTCGCCGCCGTGAAAGCGAATGGCCGCCTCCGTGATGCTTGTGACGCCTGCCAGATGGATGATCGCGTCGGCCGCACCGTTGTGGTCGACGTCCACGTAGAGGTTGCTCTTCGACGTGTCGAAGAGGGCGAAGGCTTTCGACCCTCCCAGCTCGACATCGGCTTTCAGGAGCGACAGAGCGGCCCCCTCGCTCGGCACGGCATGCAGCTCGACCCCATTAGCCTTTCCAGCGAACAGCGCCGTGAAGTCGAGGACGTCGCCGTTGTAGCTGGAGGTCAGCTGGCCGGCTCCTTGATCGGCTGGCGCGCCCGGTGTGCCGATCGTGTTCGGGTGAAAATCAGTGATCGTGTCCATGTGGGCAGCCGTCGACTGGTTGAGGTCGACGAACACGAACACGTCGTTGCCCGCGCCGCCGGTGAATGTATCGGCTCCATAGCCGCCGGCGAACACGTCGTTGCCCGCGCCGCCCTTGATCGTCAGACCTTGCGTCACATCGTGATGGAACGACGCGTCGAAGACGACGGCACCTGCCGCTCCCGTTCCTGTGACGCCGGATGCGTCGAACGTGGTCACGTTGGGCAGACTGCTTTCGCCAAAGTTGATGCCGTGGCTACCCGTGACCGTGAGGGTCGTGGCGGCTGCATCATTCAGTTCTACGGCCAGGGCAGCGCTTCCGGAGCTGACCGATGTGTCGAGGTTGATGGTCTCCACGCCGGCGATGGTCAGCGGTGTCCCGGCGCTGGTGTGAACGATCGCATTCAGGACATCGGAGCCGCCTTGGTCCTGGAGCGTGTCGCTCGCCGTCAAGGTCGCATCCAGGCCGGCGCTGATGATGGCGTTGTAGGTGTCGTTGCCGCTCGTGCCTGTCAGGCTGTCCGTGCCTGTCGTGAGGGTGAAGAAGTGGTCCGATCCACCGAGGAGCGGGTGAGCCGCGTACACGTCCTGCCCCTGCGCCGCCTTGAAGAGGAAATCGTTCACCGCGGCGTCCGAGCGGGCGATGAATTCGGCGGATTGCGCGAAACTGTTGAGCACGTCGGCGCGTGTCGAGATGCCGGAGCCCGGCGTGTTAGCAGCTTCGAGCCAGGAATGCAGTTCGACGGCCGAGGCGCTGCGGTCCAACGCATGCGCATAAACCGACTGAAGATAGCTCTCAGTGATAATCTCACCGCTGCCGTACTGGGCCGTGAACTCCGGCGTATGCGCGAAGGCCTCAGAGATCACCTTGAGGTTCTGGCCGGACGCCTCGAAGGCGTTCACGTTGAAGTGCAGACCATCCTTATCCGGCACGTGGCCGAATGCGACTTGGTAGAGCCGGATTACGGGATCGACGTTGGTGTTGGCCTCCGTCGAGTTTACGATCGACTCGTACACCTGCGCATCGGTGAAGAAGCCGGATTGCGATGCGGCCGTGAGAGCATTCACGTCGTCGCCACTCGGGTCGCGCTGGAGGACGTTCTCGAAAGCGGTGGTGATCTGCGCAGCTGTGAGAGCCATGTGACCGTCTCCTCAAACCGAGCGTCGCCGGACGTTGAGGGGGGTATGGCCGGCGATCGTCGCCGGAACAGTGATCTCGATCACAGGGCCGGCGTCCGCGGCCACCGCTTCCAACCTACGAGAGCACCGACGACGTCGCGAACCTCCGGTCGACACGGCGCAAGGCTCAGGCCCAGTATAAGGCGCGCCAGGATCCCGAGGCGCGGTCCGAGCGCATCCGCCGGAGCAATCTGCGGCATGATGCGAAGATCGAGGCGGCGGAGGCGAGACGGCCGCTGGCCGAGGTGTTGGGGCATTGGGGCGCCGGCGCAAGGATGTGACCAGATGCCCCGACGGGATGTCCGTATGTTGATGCTAGTTGGCGGCGGTTGGGCCCGCGTGCGCCGGGATGAAGGCACTGTTCGCTTGGAAGCGAAGCTGCATTTTCAGCACCTCGAGGTAGCCGAGGTGAAGACTCGCTTCGTATTCAGCGTTCGGTCCGCTGAACCCTTGAATTCCGCTGTTCACGTCTGCGCTCAACTCTGAGAGATACGCTTCGACAATCTCTGATGCTTCCGGTTCTCCGTTAACGAAGCGCGCTGCAAGCTTGGAGAATGCGTTCTCGTAAATGTTGGCTCGGGCATGCAGCTTGGCGTGCTCTCGGCGGAGTTCATCGATTTCATCGAATGCATCGCGAGCGGGGTTTTGATCAGTCATGTGCTCATACTCAACACAGTTACTGATTCGCCTATGGTGGAGTGAAATCGGAAAAATGCAAGAACCGGTATCGGTGCTTGCCGAAGTTGCGTTCCGTGCTAGATGCTGTGTTGCGCATACCCGACCGTGACCGCGGCGACCCCGAGAGAGGCCGCCGTGACGAACCTCGAAGTCACCGCCCGTCAAGCCAAGGCGCTTGCCCGGAAGAAGCGGGGCAAAGCCGCCATGCGGCGAGCTCGCAAGACCAAGCCCTATCAGCGGGCGATCCTGCCATCGCCTGAGCGCGTGCGGGCTCGCGCCAAGACCGAGCGGCTCGAGGTCGACGAGAGCCGCGATTGGGTCGTGGTCGGGACCGAGCAGAACCGAGCTTCACGTTGCGCCAGCGAGTTGCGCGCCATCGGCCTGCCCGTGTTCGAGGCCCGCCAGGAAGAGCGGCTCGTCGCCGAGAATGGCAAGGCTCGTGTCGCACAGGTTCCGCTGCTGCGGCGCCTGCTGTTCGTCGGGTTGCTGCGCGAGGCCGATGCGCCCGGCGACCTCGCCAGGAACCGCTCCGTTGAGAGCCTATGGGCGCGCGGCGAGGAGGCCTGGATCTGGACGCCGCGCAAACGGCTGGGCTGCGCCAGGCCGATCCGGATCGGGCCACTGGCCATGCAGAAATTCGCGGACCACATCACCGGGCATCGCCGAAACGGCAAGCTTGTGCCGGACCTGATCAAGGTCCTGTTCACGACCGGCGAGACCGTCTGCATCGCCGATGGGCCGTTCGCCACCTACAATGGCGTCATCGAGCGCATCGACGCGCCGCGCGGGCGCTATACCGTGCTGGCCAGCATCCTCGGACGCGCAACACCTGTGGAACTGGACGAAGATCAGCTCGGAGTCGCTTGATGCTGCCGACGAATGCTGCATTTTCGCGAGCAGGATATCCGGGGAGCGCGCGTCCTAGACCGCCTCGACCACTGCTCAGGCAGGTTGTGTCGCCCGGACCCGGCCCACGGCATCACCGAGGCGACGGGATTGTTGCGCCCCGAGCGATCTGATCGCTGCGGGGCTTTTCTCCGGGTCAGGCATCCGGCCAGACGTAGATCTCGTGCACGCTGTCGTTGTGCCGGAACCAGTACGTCGCTGTTGCTGGATTCAGGCCATGATCGCGGTATGAGCCGGCAATGGATCTAACCAAGCTTTCGGCCTCCGAGCGATTGCCAATCTCGTAAGCGAGCAATTGCGGACGACGACCGCCGAAGTGACCGATGTAACGGATAAAAATGGAGTGAGCCACTTAGACCTCCGCATTCTAACGGACAACGCTGAGGTTGCACGTCTACGGCTCAATCATCTGTAGTTTCAGATCAACTATTTGACATAGTTAACGACATTTAACAGAATTTCGCGCATTCGAGACACAATGTGTGGAGGTCCGGATGCTCCGAGCAATGATTGTCCGGGGCATGTCCTTGCTCGCTTTCAGACGATGAGGTTGATCAACAGGATCGCCACCACACCACCTGTGATCGCGAGTCCCATCAACACAATGCTGCTGAGCTGATCGACGGTGTCGGCGGATTCTCCCTGCCGGTGAACCGGCGCGTTAGCTGGATTGCCGTGCGTGTCCATGCTCGTCTCCCTGACAGTAGGGTGACCAACGCGCGTCAGTGATTTTGGATCGCGGGTCGTCAGCGGCTTCAACGCCGACAGGAGAGAGGTGATGCCCGGCAACCCCACCCTCTCTGACCTCTGGCAACTTCGCTGGTGCGCCTGGGAGATCATGGCCCTCACCGCCATCGAGATGCCAGGTGAGGTGATGCGTGAGGCGGCGCCCCGAGCGGGTTAACCGCGTCGGGGCTTCTCCAGATCAAACCTCGGGCTTGCCCTTCCGGCGCTTCACGCGCTGCGCGCTGGGCAGGGCATCCGGCACTAGCGTGGCGCTGACCGGGTTCGGGAAATGGTCCATGGCGGCACCAGTCGCCGCATCGACGCCCATGCCGATCACGCCTCCGGCGAGGATGTTTCCGGCAAAGCCTGCCGCGCCGGAACCTGCCAACTTCGTGCGTACCGGGATCAGTTGAGGCTGATAGCCTGGCTTCGTGAACGTGACATCGAACTCGTCCGAGCGGTCAACCTCAAGCGAGCAGGGCGTGGCAGGGCAGGCATAGCCCTTCGTGGTGACCATCTGCGCGCCGGGCGGCTCGGTCAGGAAGGCCATCTTCTCAGTGGTACCGCGCGTGATGCTGCCGCACGCGCTAACGCTCGTGGCGACAAGCGCCACGGTTACCAGTCTCGACCCAATCATGGTGTCCCCCATGCCACATTCTGAGGCGGCGCAGGGGTTGTGATCATGCTACTGATGCAACGCAAGGCTGAATGATTTCGGTGTGAACTATAGGTGTGAAGTGTTGCGTGGGCGCCTCTGCAATGCTCGGCCGAGTGGGCCTGCTCGAGAGCTTGCCGCACTCGCTGTGCTAAGCGTGATGATGCGGGAGATGGATTGTGACTGGCCTGACCTTCGCCGGCGACGGCCTGCTCGAGCGCTTGTCGAACCAGCTTGGCGAGCTCGGCGCGAAGGCATCCATCGCCCTGGCCCGGGCGCTGAACCACACCTGCACCAAGGCCCGCACGCAGGTCATCAAGGCGCTGACCCAGCAGACCGGTCTGAAGCGCTCGGTCATCGTTCGGGCCGTGAAGGTCAACAAGGCAACCGCGGCGGCTGAGCAGTTCGGCTACGCGGGCAGCCTGACCTACACGCTCACCACGCATGGCGGCGACATCTCGCTGAAGTTCTTCTCGCAGAAGGAGACGAAAACCGGCGTCTCGGCCGCGCCGCACGAACGCCGCCAGCTCTTCGCAGGCACCTTCACCAAGGGCGGCCGCTTCCCGAACCGAAAAGGTCCGGTGATGGGCGGCCACGTGTTCGCGAACGTCTCGGCTGGGCACGCCTGGCGCGGCAAGGCGCAGCTGCAGAACTCGGGCGTCTGCATCCCCGACGAGATGCTGCAGGGCGCGACCGCCGCAGCCTTCGAGCAGGTGATGGGCGACGACCTCGAGAAGCGGGTCAGCCACGAGATCGGCCTCCTGATGGGGATGCCGGGGCTGTGACGGACCCGCCTCTTGAGGCGTATAGCCGTCAGTTGCTGGAGGTCACCGGAGCACCCTGCAAGGATCGGTGACCTCTGGCGGCCTCGACCTGAGCCGTCAGGCTCTCGCCACCGTAAAGAGCTGCGGCAGTGGCGACCGGACGAGAGGAGGCCATTGGCTGGCGCGGCGCGTGCTGAGCCACCCAGGTCACCACGAGAAGCACGACCACCGTGCCGAAGAGGAATCCGAGTGCCTGGGTGATGTGATCCGCCCATCGGCTCAGCGTTTTGATCATGAGGCAGCCGGCGACGAACACGGCCGCCATCGTGAAGGGCAATAGCAAGGCTTTCACTTTCTATCGGAATTGCGGGTGCCTGTCCGGTCTCCCCAATCCCTATCGACCCTGAAAGGATCCGGCGCCTTGGTATCCGGGAGCGACGATGCCCGACGCTTCAGCAACGCTCTCCCGTCTCGGCATCGAGATGCACCTGCGTCTTGCGTAGGACCGCGCAAGGATCATGGCCGCTCAGTCGTGCAAGCAACAGCAGGTCGGTCATGAGATCGACGATGTCGCACACAGCAACGCCGCTGCCGGCGATCGGATAACGCCATCGCCGTTCACCGCAATGCTCCTCAAGGTAGAGCTCGAGAGCCTTTCGAGCGAGGTCGGCTCTTGCAGCTTCCGTGGCCATGGACAATCTCCTCGACCGCCTGACCACTGGTGCCCGGGCCAGTTCGGCCTTATGCGAACCAACGGAAACGGCCCAGCCTAGTGCCGTGATGGTGCGCTTCTGTACATCAGCCCACCAAGCGCCTGAGCGGTCACGACGAGAGCGGATAGAAGAAGTGGAAGACGGCGTGACGATCCATCTCCAGGTTGCCGTGTTCGTCCTTGATCGCCCAGACGGTATGGCCTGCTTCGAGGCAGGACTTTGCGATCTGTAGGGCCTCTTGCTTGCCCTCCAGCGCAAGATGAATGTTCGGCGTTCCATCCGCCTCCTGAGCCTGTCGCTCCTCGGTCCGGCTCCATTCAACGGTCCACGTCATGGCAGATCCTCGCTCTCCATCAGATGGCGAGCATATCGTAGGATCGGCCATGCGGAGCGCCCTGCGGCTTGGCAGGGCGAGCGCTATGGAAGCTGATGACAAGCTGATCGCCGCCCCGTGGCTTGAGGGTAGCGCTTGGAACCCGGCGGGTCCTCTCCCGCCCCCCAGCCATCGCGGGCAGAGTTGCTCCCGACTTTTGATCCTCTGCAGCCTCGATTTTTGGGGTGGACATCAGGATTTCCGATGGCGGACGGCCTCAGCCTCAGCGAGTTGGCCCGGCATTTGGGGCGCGCGAAGTCGGGCCCGCACAAGCTGGCCGCCAAGGGGCAGATCCCGAAGCGCGCCGACGGCAAGTTCGACCTTGAGGCAGTTCGGACGGCGCTCGCCGCCAATACCGATCCGGCCCGCCAGACGGGCGCGTTCACGCCCGTTCACGGGCCAGAGAACGGAGAACGAGAGGCTGAGCCTGCCCCGGCCATCATCGTCCAGGCTTCCGTCGAGGCGCAGCTCGCCACCACGCGGATCCGCGAGATCCTCATGGCCGAGGGGGTCGAGACGGATGGCCCGCCACCTTCAACTATGCCAGAACGGCCGAGAAGATCGTCCAGACCTGGCAGCGCGATCAGGCGCATGCCGAGGCACGAGGCAGGTTGATCGACGCCGAGGCAGCGGGCCGGCGCTGGGCCGACGAGATCGTGAAGCTCACCACGACCGTGACGGCGGGCCTGCGAACAACGGCATCACCGCGCCCTGGCTGCTCGATGGTGTGATGAACGGGCAGGCTTTTCGCACCTGCGTGGTAGAGTCCAAGCGCACTCGAACGTGAGCGAAAAATTTCTGCGGAGCTCGGGAATAAGCGGGCCATCGTGGCGTCTATCTTCGCTGTCAGACGTGCCAGCGAGGGACCGTTCGATGTGCATGGTCGAGGAGCTGAGCGTGAACTCTCATCCCGAGATGGTCGAAGGCTCCCTCACCATTCGGGATCACGTTCGTCGTCAGCTCCAGGCACTCTTCGCCTTACGGGCGCCTGAGGTGGTGCCAGCGCGCCTGTCTGGAGCTGGGGGCAGCGATGACGACGGCAGCGACCAGGAAGGCGACGTGAAGGACCGGATCGGCAGGTCTGAGATGTGCGCGCGGGCGGAGACGGCCGCGCTCCTGGCCCTGATGACGGTCGGGGCCGATCTCACCGAGGCCGGGTCGAGGCTGCGGCGCATCCGGGACGATCTGAAGGATCTGCGTCGCCAGCAATGGACGCTCGAAGCGATGATGGGGACGAAACTATGAGGTGGTCGCCCGGCGCCACGTCGCCGAGGGTAGGGCAGGCGCCGCTCGGCTTCGTGCCCGTCAGGCGCGAGATGAATGCGCTGCCGGCTTACTGACCTTCCGAGCACTTCCCAGAGGGCCACTTTTCGGTTCCATAAACCCCCTTGCGCGAGCCGGGCGGCTCCAAAACGCCCAATCGGCGAAGGTCCGCTCCCGCGGGTAATGCAGTCCATCGCGGCCGCCCGGCTGAATGCTGGCTTTCCACCCCATCCGGACCTTTAGTGACCGCGGCTCAAATGTCCGCTTGGGGTCACTTCAAGGCATCTACCTGAGCTGCGCTGAATGTCCGCTTCCCCATACCGTCCGCCCAGAAACAGACGGGCCGCTCTCGGCCAAGAGTTGCCGAAGTTGACCCGCCAGCCTGCCCAAAGGCAGACGGTCCGCTTGCCGCCAAAGCCGGCTGATTAGACCCAAAACAT